>CBFHXS010000011.1:0-305 GCA_965659845.1 Brumimicrobium sp. | reverse complement strand
CAATGATTCGACTCACAATACAAAGCCAAAAGAGAGAACACTTGGTTTGTGCTGTATTAATTAAGAATTATTTGATTGGAATAAGTATTGACAATTATATCATAGAACCCATTCAATGCGCAAGTTTCCGGCAATAGGAACTTGCGCTTTTTTGTGAATTTTATAATTAATGTAAATGGTTTAACAAATCCAATAATGAACTTTCACAAGGGTAATGATTGAATATCAAGTGATTTTGGCTTCTATGTTTTATCTTTAGCAATTCAACTTGTAAATTCAGCAATTCATCAATTCATTTATATTAA
>CBFHXS010000010.1:0-43909 GCA_965659845.1 Brumimicrobium sp. | reverse complement strand
ATAGGTATTGGTTATCCTTTCTAAACTTTTATTTGTTTGTTTTCAGTGTTTATAAAAACAGAACAACTCTTGGCAAAACCTTCTTTTCGACTCATTAATTTATCGTAATTTTGTTGTCCTTCTTTTGAAGAAGTCAAACATAGAAAATTTAGAGGATATGAATAGTTGGTTTACAATTAAAGTTAAGTATACAAAGCAATTAGAAGACGGACGCTTGAAAAGAGTGACGGAACCTTACCTCGTAGATGCAATCTCTTTTACAGATGCAGAAGCTCGAATTTATGAAGAGGTTGGAACAAACATAAAAGGTGAATTTTTGATCACAGGTATTTCAAAAACTGATTATGCGGATATATTTTATTACGAAGATGCTGATGACTGGTACAAGTGTAAATTAACTTATGTTAGTGTTGATGCAGATTCAGGTAAAGAGAAAAAAGTTTCGAATAACTTTCTTGTGACCGCTTCAAGCGTAAAAGAAGCCTATGAAAGGATAAAGGAGAGTCTAAGTGATATGACGGTAACTTTTGAGGTTCCTTCGATAATGCTTTCACCAATCGTAGAGGTATTGCCGTATAATCCAGATCTCGATGTAGAAATTAGTCGTCGCCCAATGGAAGAAAGTGATGCTGATCATAAAGAGGAAGATTCTTTTGAGGATGTCTCTGAAGAAACAGAACATGAGGAACAAGAGGATGATTCGGATGTTGAAGAAGAAGTAGAATCAACATTTGAAGATGAAACTTCAAGTGATGAAGAGGAAGAAAAATAATTAATATGAAAGAATTTGTGACAAAGCTAAGGGATGACCATACCGATTTTGACAGCGGTAAACTGGAGGATGATATAAAATCAGTAGATCCAATGCTTTTGTTTCACAAATGGTACGAAGACGCTTATGAGCGCAATTGCTCTGAGCCTCATGCTGTAACTATTAGTACTGTAGATTCAGATTTGCAGCCATCTTCTAGAACTGTTTATATGAAAGAGCTGCTAGAGGAGGGAATTGTTTTTTACACGAATTACAATAGTCAAAAGGCAATGGATATTGCTAATAACCCTAAAGTTTCAGCACTTTTTTATTGGGATTGTTTAGAGAGACAAGTCAGATTAAATGGAGTCGCGGAAAAGATCCCTAATGAAATGTCTGATGATTATTTTAATTCGAGACCAAGAGGAAGTCAAATTGGAGCGTGGGCATCTCAGCAAAGTGAGGAGATTTCGGATAGAAGTGCACTTGAAAAGGTTTATAAAGAGATTGAGGAGCGATTTAAAGGAAAGGATGTTCCTCGACCGGATTTCTGGGGAGGTTATTTAATTCGTCCAACGTATCTAGAGTTTTGGCAGGGCAGACCAAGTAGGCTTCACGATAGAATCTGTTTTGTAAAAAATGGTGAGCAATGGGATGTTCATCGAAAGAATCCCTAGATGAGAGATGTAGAACCATCAGTGTTTCTTCTAGACAATGGAATGCGAGTTGTTTATTTGCACGATCCTTCTGCAGTAGCCCACCTCGGTGTTACTATTTTGGCGGGTTCTAGGTTCGAGGAAGAGAATGAGGTTGGATTGGCTCACTTTTTAGAACATTGTATATTTAAAGGGACTAAGAATAGAAGAGCATTTCATATACTTTCGAGACTAGATTCAGTAGGAGGTGAGTTAAATGCATATACGACAAAAGAAGAAATAGCAATTTATGGTTCATTCACTAAAGAGCATTTCAATAGAGCTTCTGAACTTTTGTCAGATATAACTTTTAATTCTACGTTTCCTGAGAAAGAGATTCAGAAAGAAAAAGCGGTGATAATTGATGAAATCAATTCATACCTTGATAGTCCAGGAGATAAAATATTTGATGACTTTGAAGGACACTTATTTGAAGGTAGTCCAATTGGGAATAATATTCTTGGTACAATAGAGTCTGTACAATCCTTTGAAAGAGAAGATCTCTTGAGATATGTAGATCGTTTGTTTCATCCAGCTAATATGGTAATTTCTTTTGTTGGAGATATTTCAGCAAAAAGAGTAGTGAAAAGGTTAAATATGGATTTTGGACGAATGGATGAAAAAAATAAAACCGTTCATCTCAAGCATCCATCTAAAAACAAACCCTTTTACATTGAATCTTCAGAAGCGAATTATCAAACACACATTATGTTAGGTGGGTATGCTCCCGGATATGATGATGAACAAAGAAGAGCTTTCACCTTGCTTATAAATATTCTAGGAGGGCCTGCATTGAATTCGAGGTTAGTTTTATCGATTCGAGAGAAGTATGGTTATACCTATAATATTGAGGCAAGCTACACAGCATATAAAGAAACTGGATATTGGTTTGTTTATGCTGGAGCAGATCCAAAATACAAAGAGAAGATCATACAGTTGATTAAGAGGGAGCTGAGACAGTTTGTACGCAAGGAATTAACACCTACTCAGCTGAAAAGAGCTAAGGAACAACTAAAAGGTCACATCGCTTTAGGAATGGAAAGCAATGTAGGTTTAATGCTGAATTTTGGAAAAAGTCTACTGATTTTTGATCGAATTGATACATTGAAGGAGATTCATGAACAAATAGATGGTATTACTTCTAGGGAGATTCAACGTATGGCCGAACTTTATTTTGAAGAAGAAACATCTTCTCTACTTAGTTTTGATGTAAAGTAAAACAATTCATTACTTTTAATCATATTGCGTAACTTCGTGTTTAAGTATTTAATCTTGTGTCAGCGAAAAGTGAAAAATATAATGACTTAATTGAGGACATCGAAAAGCTCGAACAAGAGCTTTTGAAAAAGAAAAAGGAGGCTGCAAAGCTCGCGGATGAGAATTATACGGTAAAAGCTCCCGATGCATTTCACTCTCAGTTTCTTAGTTTGCAGAGGAAAATGGCAGACTACTTTAGTGATCTCAAATTAGATCCATCCTCAGGAGAAATAACTATAGCGGATGAACGCTACATACTGACTAGATCTTCATCTCTATCGTATGATTTTTTTCAAGGATTGTTAGCACTACTTGATGAGAATACCGGTGAAAGTGCCTTCGAGCTTGCTTATGACCTTCTCTTCGATATAGCACATATTATTGGTAAAAAAGATGCTGAAAAATATGCCCAAAATCTTGAGTTAAATACACCAGAAGACCGACTTTCTGCAGGCCCAGAATATTTTGCCTTTACAGGTTGGGCGCGTGTAGAAATTTTACCTGGCAGTATTCCGTCAATTGATGATGATTTTATTTTAAAATATAAGCACTTAAATAGTTTTGAAGCGGAAGCTTGGCAAAAGGAAAAAGGGTATTCAGAGTATTCCGTTTGCGCAATGAGTGCGGGCTACTCTTCCGGCTGGTGCAGTTATAGTTACGGTGTTGAACTTACTGCTATAGAGATGACTTGTGCTGCGAAAAAAGACGAAGAACAGTGTGAGTTCATCATGGCTCATCCTTCTAGAATAGGTGAGTTTACCGACGTCCATAGAAAAAGAGGTAAATCACTACCTAGTTTTTTTGAACGTAATTTCTTTAAAAATCAGCTCGCAGAAAAAAAAGCCTTAATTCGAAGTGCAGAGGAGTTTTCAAAGGTTGGAAGTATAAATGTTAATTTCTCTGATGATACAGCAGATTGGTCAATCGAAACATATAAGGTTTTCGAGATCGATCCAAATCAGAAAAATGACCTTTATAAAGCTTACCTCTCAAGATTAGACACTCCAACAAAAGATTTATTTCAAGAAAAAATAGATCGTTTGCAACTCGAAGGTGAACCTTTTGAGATGAAGCATATTCTTCATTGTCCAGATGAGGTTAAAAAATGGGTTGTATCATCTTTTTCACCGATAAGAAACAAAAAGGATGTTGTTATCAGAATGCGTGGTTTGGTTCAGGATATTACGCATAATATGACCGGTGATCGAGAGTTGGATCATTTCTTTAAAATATCCGCTGATCTTCTTTGTATTGCTAATCACAAGGGGTATTTTGTTCGGATTTCTCCTGCTTGGACAGAATTGCTTGGCTATACGGAAGAGGAGCTGCTTTCGCAACCGTACATAAATTTTGTGCACCCAGAAGATCGTGATTTAACAAGTGATGAGCGTCTGAGGCTTCCAGGTGATTATGCCCCGAGTACTTTCGAGAATCGTTACGTCACCAAAACTGGTGATGTAGTTTATTTGAGCTGGCATTCGAGAGTAGATGAGCTGACTAAATTAATATATGCAAATGTTCGCGATGTTACTAAGCAGAGAAAGAAAGAGGAACGTCTTTTATCTTCTTTGGGAGAGAAGGAGTTATTGTTAAGAGAGATTCATCATAGAGTCAAGAATAATCTACAAGTTATTTCCAGTCTTCTGTCGTTGCAATCTGGAATGAAGAAGAGTAATGTTAAACTGGAACAACTTTATGAGGATAGCCAGAATAGGATAAAGTCGATGTCTGCTATCCATGAAATGTTTTATCGATCAGAGTCTTTAGATAAGATAGAATTTCCAGTTTATGTTAAGAAGTTAGTAATTGACTTGATCAGCAGCCTTAAGGGAAAGGATAATCATATTATACTCGACTTCGCTACAGATAATATTCAGTTCGATTTAGATACTGCAATTCCTCTTGGTCTTATCGTAAATGAAATCATAACAAATGCTCTAAAACATGGCTTCAAGCGAAAAAAGGAAGGAACTATTACAGTCCATTTTAAGAAATTAGGCTCAGGCGAAATACAGCTGTTGATAGGAGATTCAGGTGAAGGTTCTAAGGAGAATCCGTTAGATCAAAAAGAAGAAACTTTAGGCATGATGATGATTAACGATCTAGTAGAACAGATCGGAGCTACAATTACGTATTTGTCAGAGCAAAAAGGTATCAATTACCTGGTCGTTATTCCAGCCGTTTAATCTAGAATCGATAGTCAAGTACTAAGTTTAGGTTCAACATGTCAACTGTGTTTATTTTTTCATCATGTGACATTGATCCGTTAAGCGCCTCTTTTTTCATGACAACTATGCACTGAATGTCAAAACCTTCTAAATATCCTTCAAACTTATAATCGAATTTACTAGAGAGATGATAATAATCGTCTATTGCATATTTGTTTAGTCGGATATTATCAAGGTTTGGTTGGTCAATATAACCTGCCCCGATTGAGAACCAATATGGCTTATCTTCTGGGTTGTACTTATATTTTAATATAAATGCATTGAGTCCGCCATTCCCTTCAAATATTTCGCGTTCTTGACTTGCGTAAAACTTTTCGCGTCCCCACTCTCTAGGGAATAAATACCTTCCTTGATCCGAAATGCCAAAGTAATTTGCCGTGAATTTACTTTTACCTATTTCTACTCCTAGTTGTGCTCCAACTGCAAAGGTGTTTTCATCTTTAAGTATATAGGTTAAAGATTGATTCGAGTTACCTCCATTGTTTAATGCGGTTTGGTAGAGACCTTGAACACCAAAT
Organism: Brumimicrobium sp.; assembly: GCA_965659845.1. Taxonomy (GTDB): domain Bacteria; phylum Bacteroidota; class Bacteroidia; order Flavobacteriales_D; family Crocinitomicaceae; genus Brumimicrobium. Next base: position 38,460 of record CBFHXS010000010.1, on the reverse strand, counting down.
AAGTACGTTGCTTTGCTCTTAGAATATTTATAATCGACTTGTCCAAAAGAAAGATTGAAAACATTCTCTGCCACATAATTCCAAGCTTGAAGATTCAAACCTTTTTTTTTATATTCCGCACCCAATATACCAACTCCTCTCGTCGATATATGGTCATGGTATCCCAAAGAATCTCCTAATGGATTCCTTCCTTGATTATAAATCCCGAATGTATGATCCATTTTATACCAGTGAACAGTTCCACGAACTGCTTCTGAAATAAACCATCCTGAAGTCAATTTTAAATGATGGTTGTGATAATTAGCAGTTAGACCATTAAATATATTCGGTCGCATCCGGTTATCATTTTCATTTAGCAAAGGGGATTCAAATTTTTGTCTACCAAGCTCTAGTTCAAAATGTTCTTTTTCATAAGTGAGAACAAATTCTTCTAATCGGTCGAGATCTTTCGAGTTCTCAACATCATTTAAATCGTATAACTGTCGCTCATATCTACTGGTCTGTCCAGTTAGAGGGTCTAAGTTATCTAGATTGTAATGGTAGAGTTGAAAAACAAAAAAACCACTAAAACCAAGATGAAATCCGTGGAATGATGGAGAGTAGTAACCTAATCCAGCTCCGGTAGCAGCAGTGAAGTAATCATCAAGACTGTGATTGTTAATGGTCGACATAACAAACGTACGCTTGTGAAACTCAAAGTATCCTTTATCTAAGTCTACCCATAATCGATCACTTATTGAGTCTGGATGAATGTCCGCTCGATGCCCCGGTTGAGCGTAGCTGTAAATCGAGTTTATGGTCAGTAGAGCGGCTAATATATACCGGAAAAAGGAGCTTGTCATTGCTTTTATATTTTCTACAAATTTCGCTTCTTCTCTGATTGTTGTCAGTTACAAAAGTTACCCAAAAAGAAAAACCTCAATCTAAAAAAAGAATGAGGTTTAACATTGTTTGAAATTAACTAACTAGTGCGGAAGCTTATCTCTTAATAGACCATATAGGTATGTTCCCACAATGGCAAAAAAGAATACTATACCCATTGATAAAAATCCGTAGCCTATATTGACAACCATAGGGCCTGGACAAGCACCACTTAAGGCCCACCCTAGTCCAAATATAATTCCGCCTACTAGGTAGCGTGCAATAGATTTGTTTTTTGGATAGAACTTAATCGTGTTTCCTCCGGTATCTCTCAATTTAAATTTCTTAATTAAAGCTACGCCAATTATTCCGAGGACTACTGCAGTACCAATGATTCCATACATATGAAAAGCTTGAAACCTGAACATCTCTTGTATTCTGTACCATGAAATCGCTTCTGACTTTGCCATTACAATTCCAAATAGGATACCTACGACTAAAAATTTAATAAATTTCATTTTATACTATTTTAAATTAAATGGAAAGTTTAAAGTATTGCAGGGAATATCATAGGGAAGAAAACATAGGTCATAATTAATCCGCCTATGAAAAATCCAATCACCGCAATAAATGAGGGTATTTGTAAATCGGATATACCACTAATAGCATGTCCGGAAGTACATCCACCTGCATAGCGTGCACCAAAACCAACGAAAAGACCTCCAATAGCAAGGATCAATAGCTTTTTCCACTCTAGTAATGCACTAAGTTCAAAGAGTTCCATTGGTTGCAATGAAGTAGGTTCTGAAAACCCAAGTTCATTCAGATCTTTAATAGTTTTTTGAGATATATCAACAGGATGTTCTCCTACTGTTAAGAATTCATAAGCGATATAACCACCAATTACAGATCCTAGTAGAAATACAATATTCCAAATTTGTTTTTTCCAGTCAAAATCGAAAAAGCTAACTCTTTTTCCAGCGCCACCAATTGAACATACAGTTCGGAGGTTTGCTGAAAAGCCAAAAGACTTTCCGAAGAATAACAAGATAAACATGATTGATGAAATGATTAGCCCTGAAAACCACCATGGCCAAGGAGCGAGAATAAAGTCGATCATAATTTATTTAATTTTATATGAAATAACAGGTTTGTAAAGATGGTTGATGAGTCTCTCTGTTGCACTTTTATGTATGATACTTCCCTTACCATGTGTTCCAATACAAACCATGTCAACATCATGCATTTGTTCGAAGTGAGTAACACCTTCTTCCACATTTGAGTCCACCAAAATGTGTGGAGTATAGTTCTCAAGATTATTGTTTTGTGCAAAAACATCCATATTTGATCTAATCTCAGCATGGTCAACATCCGATTGTGTAATCTGCAGAAAGTGAAGGGCTGTTTTATGATCTTTTATGAACGATTTCAATAAATCGAGTGATTGATTATCGTTTTCTTCAAAATTGTGAACAAGAAGAATATTTTTTACATCCAGTGATGACCTGTCACACATTAAAGTTAATACAGGTACTTCAGATTTTCTGGCTACATGCTGTGCTTCTGAACCCGTAAAACGTTCTGCGAAACCAGAGGAACCTTTCGTGCCCATAGTGATCAGGTCGTAATTGTGTTCGTTTGCGTAATCAATGATTTGAGATGTAGTGTTCCCCAAAACGATATCAGTGGAGACATTTGTATTCTTTCTTTTGATATCAGCCATTTTGTTTTCGGCCATATCATATTGCGTCTTGACGTAATCGGCATCGATTTCTCCACAAGTGACAATCTGTTTGTCAGAATTTAGTGTTACTGTGTCTGGAGCATCTAGAATATGAAGGAAAGTAACTTCCATCTCAGAATGCTTCGAAAGGTTTTTAACCATCTGATAAGCAAACTCAGACTGAACTGAAAAATCAGTAGGAATCAGTACTTTAATTTTGTTATTATTCATGGTTCGATTTATTTTTCTATTGATTGTAGCTTAGCTGTATTGATGCCGTTGATGACATTAGTAAAGCCATTTTTTTCTAAAATTTGAAGGGCACTTGACGCGCGTCCTCCACTTCTACAAAAAACTACAACCTGTTCCTTTTTGTCAATTTCGTCTAGTCTTGATCCTAACTCATTGAGTGGAATATTAACAGCTTCTGAAAATGTTCCTGTAGCAAATTCACCTGGAGTTCTCACATCTATAAATTGTGCATTTTCAAAATCAATTTGAGTAGCATTCTTCTTTTTTGAAACTGCAGACGGTTCATTGCTATTGTTTTGTTGAGCAGATGAACATCCTGAGAAAACAAACTGGGCTGTTAGCACGATTAACAAAATATACTTCATATTTTATTGATTAATTAAGGAGTTTATTTACTTGCATCCAAGTTCCACCATTAGTAACATTACTAACACCGTTTTGCTCCAAAATAGACTTTGCTTGACCTGATCGATTTCCTGATCTGCAGAAAACTACAATATTTGACTTTCCTTTAAAGTCTTTTAATCTTGCATTTATTTTATCTAAAGGTATGTTTTTAGCGCCTTTAACACTGCCTGAGGAGAATTCTCCTGGTGATCTGACATCAACTAAGAAGGCGTTATCGTTAACGATCTCTTTGAGCTTTTCTGTGCTAGCTCCCGATGATTTAAATAAGTCAAAAAATCCCATAATATTTTAGTTCTATTAAATGGCCGTGGATTGAATATCCACGACCTAATTTTTTTATGATTTCATTACTTTACTCTGACAAACGTAATCCGTTTTTGGAACGCCCGCTTCGGCTATTGCCCCAAAGCCACCTTCAATCTCAGTAAAATTGTGGTACCCTCTAGATTGAAGAATACTTGATGCAATCATACTTCTATAACCTCCCGCACAATGCACGTAGAAATGTTTGTCTGGATTCACATCTTTTATCCATTCGTTAATATTGGCTAATGGTCTGCTGTAAGATTCTTCAACATGTTCTGCTGACCATTCAGACTCTTTTCGAACATCAATTACACTGTCTTCAGCAACGTTTAAACGGTTTTTGAATTCCTCGGCAGAAATTCTATCAACAGTATCGATTTCAAGTCCGTCGTTCTTCCATGCCTCAACTCCTCCATTAAGGAATCCAATCACATTATCAAATCCAACACGACTTAATCTAATTACAACTTCTTCTTCCATTCCTTCATCAACTACAAGAAGTAGTGGTTGTTTTACATCGCCAATCATAGCACCTACCCATGGGGCAAAATCTCCGTTGATTCCAATGCTTATTGAGCGTGGAACAAATCCTTTTGAAAAATCTCCGCTATCACGTGTGTCTAAAATAAGAGCTCCTGTGCTTTCAGCAGCAGTTTCGAATTCTTTCGGAGATAAAGGTGTTTTTCCTTGTTTTATGACATCATTTACATTGTCATATCCCTTTTTATTCATAGCTACATTCGCTCCGAAATACGCTGGAGGAGGAAGCAGACCGTCAGTTACGGCTTCAACAAAAGCTTCTTTATTTGGCTGATTTAATGCGTAGTTCGTTTTCTTTTGATTACCTAAAGTATCTACTGTATCCGTAGACATGTTCTTCCCACATGCAGATCCAGCACCGTGACCAGGATAAACTGTTACGTCGTTAGCTAAAGGCATTATTTTATTCATCAAAGAATCGTAGAGATGACCAGCAAGCTCTTCTTGTGTCATGCTTGCAGCTTTTTGTGCAAGGTCTGGACGACCCACATCTCCCAAGAACAATGTGTCTCCAGAGAATATTGCATGATCCTTTCCATTCTCATCAATTAACAAATACGTTGTCGACTCCATCGTATGACCAGGAGTATGCAATACTTTGATTTGTATATCACCTACTTTGAATATTTGTTCATCTTCTGCTGTGATACAATTAAACTCTGGATTAGCATTCGGTCCATATACTATTGAGGCACCAGTTGCATTTCCTAAATCAACATGTCCAGATACAAAGTCAGCATGAAAGTGTGTCTCGAAAATATATTTCAATTCAACTTTGTCTTTCTTTAGTTTTTCTAAGTACGGTTGTGTTTCTCTTAAAGGGTCAATAATTGCAGCCTCACCATTACTAGTGATGTAATACGCGCCCTGAGCCAAGCATCCTGTATAAATTTGTTCAATATTCATATCTCTGGTTTATTTTAGTTTTTAATTCTGGTACAAAGATCGTGATTCAATAATGATCTTACAGTTACAAAAGTTACAATTAAGAAAGAATCTAAATATGATTGAGGTTAGTTTAGTTCTATCCAAACCTCATTCCCGGCGCGTGCAGGATGAGAATTTTCACATTTTTGAAGCGTAGCAACCGCGAAATGTTTTTCGAATAATTCCTGATACTCTTCTGAACTTCCTCCAAAAGGAGGTCCCCCAGTGAAATCTCTATTAAAAAGAACGCCACAAAGCATTCCTTTATTTGAAAGTAAGGTTTTCATTTTTTTTGCATATTCCGTGCGCAGAGAAGGATCAATTGCACAAAAGAAGGTCTGCTCGATTATTAGATCGTACTCACCATCATGATGAAAAAAGTCTCCATGAATTATTTTGGACTGATCATCTTTATGTTTCTCATTGAGGCGATCAATTAATCTGGGAGCGATATCAATAATGGTGACATCGTTAAAACCTTTCTCCATAAGATACGACAGTTCGTGTGCATTTCCAGCACCAGGTATTAATATACGTAGATTTTTATCTGTGGTTCGATCTATATAATGTTTAATAGGAGGGGAAACAGTACCTAAATCCCAGCCAGTTTGATTATTTACATATCTCTCATTCCAAAAATCTTGATCTAACCTTTTTTCTGCCATATAATTTACTTTACTACTAAGGTAAGAATAATCATGTCTCACGTATAGATAAAATAACTATCACAATTTGTTTTGTTAAGGGTCTTATGTTAACTCTTCGGCCAAGGCCTTTTTAATGCTATTCGAATAGTATTATTCATTAACTTTAGACACACACAAAATTATAAGTCATGGTGATCACAACAACAGAAACGTTACCCAAAGCGGAAGTCACGGAAGTATTGGGAATCGTTAGAGGAAGTACGGTAAGAGCTAGAAACGCAGGAAGAGATATCTTTGCTGGATTGAAGAACTTTGTCGGCGGAGAAATCAGCGAATATACTAAACTGCAAGCGGATTCAAGAGAGGAGGCTTTGAAGAGAATGATTGATGATGCGGAACGACTAGGTGCGGACTCTATTGTAAACGTTCGTTTTGCAACTTCAACAATAACACAAGGAGCTTCTGAGATATTAGCATATGGGACTGCTGTAAAGACTGTGGCAAAATGATGATCGCCTGGTTTATTTTCGCTCTTTACATAATTGGAGGCCTAGCCGTATTAGCAGGTCTTATTTATGTAATCGTTAAAAGATTCAATGATAAGGAAAAAGAGAATTTCGAGAATAGGGATAATTAGTGTTTTTAATCAGCATTCATGAGTCTTTTATTCAAGGTTTTATTCATTGTTGGCGTTCTATTCATACTTTTCTTTTTGGTGAGGTTCATTTATATAGTTGTAAAACGAATCGAAGATCGAAAGAAAGAGTCTTTTGAAAAAAGGGATAATTAACTATTAATTTACATCATTTATTAGTTCTTCCTTCAGGATTCACTATTTTTGCAGCCGAAAATAAATTGAAAAATAATAGAGATGGCAGGAAATAGAACATTTACAATGATCAAGCCCGACGCGGTAGAGAGTGGGAATATTGGGAATATTGTCCAAATGATCACGGATGCTGGTTTTGAATTGAAAGCGATGAAATATACACGTTTGACAGAAGACCAAGCAAAGAAATTTTATGAAGTACATAAAGAGCGTCCTTTTTATCAGGAGCTAGTTGACTACATGATCTCTGGACCTATCGTTGCAGCAATTCTTGAGAAAGATAACGCAGTAGCTGACTTTAGAGCCTTAATCGGAGCAACAGATCCAGCAGAAGCGGAAGACGGAACAATCAGAAAGAAGTATGCTGAATCGAAAGCGAAAAATGCTGTACACGGTTCAGATTCTGATGATAATGCAAAAATTGAAGGAGATTTCCATTTTGATGCAAATGAGATTGTTGGTTAGTCAACATTGAACATTATTATTAAAGCTTCGCAACAGCGGGGCTTTTTTTGTTTTTACCAAAAAAAAAAGAGCCGTTCATCTGAACGGCTCTTAATATATTAAGGGAGTGCATAATCTTAGACAAGCATCATCATAGGGTTTTCCATGTATGATTTAAATGTGTTTAAGAATTCTGACCCGGTAACACCATCTACAACTCGGTGATCACATGAAAGTGTTACACGCATTACATTGCCAGGTACAACCTCTCCATTCTTTACAACTGGTACTTGCTTGATTCCTCCTATAGCCATGATACAGCTATCTGGCGGATTCACTATTGCTGTGAATTCCTCTATATTGTACATTCCAAGATTGGAAATCGTAAATGTATTACCTGCCCAGTCTTCTGGTTGGAGCTTTTTATCTTTTGCTTTTTTCGCATACTCTTTAACTTCGCTGCCAATTTGCATCATTCCTTTCGTGTCAGCAAAACGAACTACCGGTACAAGTAAACCTTCTTCTACAGCAACCGCAACTCCGATATGAACATGATCATTGATTCTGATCTTGTCTCCTAACCAGGCGCTGTTTACTTTAGGGTGCTTTCTCAATGCAATAGCACAAGCTTTGATTACCATATCGTTGAAAGATATACGTACATCTTCGTTTGAATTAACGGCTTTCCTAGCTTCCATAGCATTGTCCATATCAATATCCATAGTAAGATAGAAATGTGGTGCTGTGAATTTACTTTCAGAAAGTCGTTTTGCTATCGTTTTACGCATTTGTGAGATGTTCACATCTGTATAAGACTCTTCAGTTGCAGCAGCTCTTGAAACAGGAGCAGAACTACCTTCAGGTCTTTCGTAAGGAACGTAGTTTTCAATATCCCTTTTTACGATTCTTCCATTTTCTCCAGAACCTTTAACGTTTGCTAGGTCAATCCCTTTTTCGCTAGCAAGCTTCTTAGCTAATGGAGAAGCGAAAACTCTATCTCCTGAAGCGCTTGTCTGTTGAGTGTTGTTTTCTTCGCTTGCATTAACTGCAGGCTGAGGAGTAGATTTTTTCTCTTCTTGAGGTTGAGGAGCCTTCTCTTGTTTAGTTTCAGTGCTACTCTTTTCCTCTTCTTTCTTTTCTCCCTCATCACTTCCAGACTCACCCTGTTGGTGCTCTGCGATTATTTTGTCAACATCTTCACCATCTTCACCGATGATCGCAAGAATATCGTTAACAGGAGCAGTTTCTCCTTTAGCAATACCAATATGCAAGAGTTTTCCATCATAAAATGACTCAAACTCCATCGTTGCCTTATCTGTTTCGATCTCTGCCAATAATTCGCCAGATTCAACGCTATCTCCAACTTTTTTATGCCACTCTGCAACAACACCTTCAGTCATGGTGTCAGACAGTTTGGGCATTAGAATTACTTCTGCCATTTTCCTTTCGTTTTTTTAATATTCTTTGATGTAAGGATAATCCTCAGTTTTGTATACATCTTCATATAACTCATGTGGCTCTGGATAGTCAGAGTTTTCAGCAAATTCTATGGACTCTTTTACCTCATTTGCAACCCAATCCTGAATTTCCTTGATCTCCTCTTCTTTCAAGAACTTATTATCCTTGATAACTTTTAAGCAATGCTCAATAGGATCTTTCTGTTGATATTCCTTGACCTCGTCTTTTGTTCTGTACTTTTGTGGGTCCGACATAGAATGACCTTTATATCTGTATGTGCGAATATCAAGTAGAGTAGGTCCTTCACCTTTTCGTGCTCTATCAGCAGCCATTTCTACCGCCTCGTGAACTTCTTCAGGAGACATTCCATTTACACTATATGAAGGCATTTCGTAAGAAGATCCTAATTTTGATAGGTCCATTACGTTTGTAGTTCTTTCTACAGAAGTACCCATGGCGTAATTGTTATTTTCAACAATAAATATCGCTGGGATTTTCCATAGCATTGCCATATTAAATGTTTCATGAAGAGCTCCTTGTCTTGCAGCGCCATCTCCAAAAGAAACGACAACAACATTGTCCGTTCCCTTATATTTTTCAGCAAATGCGATCCCAGCACCCATAGGGATTTGAGCACCAACGATTCCATGTCCTCCCATAAAGTTTTTCTCCTTATCAAAGAAGTGCATAGAACCACCTTTCCCTTTAGAAACACCTGTTTTTCTTCCATATAACTCAGCCATTAGATTTCTGACATCAGTCCCAAGTCCAATCGGGTGAGCATGGTCTCTGTAAGCAGTCATGTGTTTGTCATCAGGTTTAGTAGCACTTACTGTTCCTGCAACAACTGCTTCTTGACCGATATAAAGGTGGCAAAATCCACCAAATTTTTGTTGAATATAGAGCTGCCCTGCTTTTTCCTCGAACTTTCTCATCAAAAGCATGTCTTTATACCATTTGATGTAAGTTTCTTTTGGAAACTTTAACTTGTTCGAAGACTTCGCTTTACGTGTCGTTTTCTTAGGCTTTTTTGTAGAATTTGCTGCCATTATATTTCGTCTTTTAAATCAATTGGACAAATATAGAATTATATTTTTTTAACCTTACTTAATACTGGTCAGAAAAGTAACGTTTCTAATGTTCAGTTCCAAATGTCAGCGGAAGCAATTTTTCTATCCCACTGACTGCAATGACAGAGCCGTTGCCATTAAGCATCACTATTTCAAAACTATCTTTTTGTCGCATTTTAAATTCAGCCATTACTTGTCTGCAACTTCCACAAGGAGAAAGAACTCCGTTATCACCGAGTAATGCTCCATCTCCAACAATACCAATACGAACTATTTTATGATCGGCATGGTTGGCTCCGTAAGCAAATAATGCAGTTCTCTCCGCACATAAACCATCAGGATACGCTTTGTTTTCTTGATTACTGCCATGTATGATAGTACCATTTTCTAATTCTAGAGCACTTCCTACTCGGAATTGAGAGTAAGGAGCATAAGCTTTTTCCTGAGCTCTTATAGCTTCTTTAATGATTGATTGATATTCATTCGGTGCATCACTAAGTGTTGCATAGTGATCGTAATCGAGTGTTATTTCTTTTTTCATAATGGTTTTCCTGACAAATATTTCTTTTTAGTAGAATACTATATTTACGAATATAACAGTATACTCAAGTTTTTGTGTAATATCACATTAGGATTTTCTATCTTCGGAATCACAAATTTCGTAGATAAAACATATTGAGCTCAAAACATAAATATAATCTAGAAAAGCTAAAGGACTTTGACCCTATTTATTTAGATGATTTATCTGGTTCCAAACTAATGAATAGGGTTGACTCTAAATTTATTTTTAACATAAAGGATTTAGAGGAATTACTTCATGATTTGATTGATCATTATCGAATTCTAGAAATAGAAGGTAATAGAATATCACAGTACGAAAGTTTGTATCTGGACGGATCTTCTTTTCGTTTTTACTTAGATCATCATAATAAAAGAGATCATCGCTTTAAAGTTCGCTACAGGAAATATATAGAGTCAGGAACGGTATTTTTGGAAGTAAAGGAAAAGCGAAAAGGAAGAACGAATAAGAGTAGGATAGAAGTCAATGAGTTTAAAGATGTTCTCGAAGGGGATTCATTATCATTCGTTCAAGATATTGTTGGTGATATAAACTTGAGTCCGGCGATGCATAACACTTATGACCGTATTACTTTAGTGAATGAAGCCCTCAGTGAGAGAGCGACTTTGGATTTGGGGCTTACTTATTCCTGGAATGGTAAAATCGAAAAGTTTGCTAATTTAGCTATCGCGGAATTAAAGCAAGAGCGAATTGATAGAAGTTCACCTTTTTTTCAGCTAATGAAAGCTCGATTAATTAGACCGAATAAAGTGAGTAAATATTGCACGGGTATAATGGAGTTGAGAAAGGAAGAAGGTCTGAAAACCAATCGATTTAAAAAAAAGATAAGAACAATTAAAAAGATAAATGATGCTTCTTGAATCAGGACAAAGTATTGCTGAGTTGCTGGATCTACAGTTATTCAATAAAGATGTATACACATTATTGTATCGTTTGGTGATAAACCTTTTATTCACAACTATAATTATTCGCTTTATCTATTATCCCAAGACGAGGAGAAAAGATTATTTGTTTACATATTTCTTGATCGGATTGATTACTTTCTTCTTATGCTTTGCCTTGAAGAAATTGGATATTGATATCGGAATGGGACTAGGGCTGTTTGCTATATTTGGTATTATACGCTATCGTACAAACCCCATAGAGATCAAGGAGATGACCTATTTGTTTATTGTGATCGGTATTTCGGTTGTAAATGCTCTGGCGAAAAAACAAATTAGTATTACAGAAGTTATGATGCTCAATGGCGCAGTAATTGGACTGACTTGGGCGTTAGAATATGTTTGGCTTTTAAAGCATGAGATAAGAAAAACGGTTGTTTATGAAAAAATAAATTTGATCAAACCAGAGTATTACAAGGAGATGAAAGAAGATTTGGAAGAAAGGACTGGACTTAAAATAAATCGTTTTGAAGTCGGTAAAATTGATTTCTTGAATGATACAGCTTCAGTAAGAATTTTCTACTACGATGACGATCAGACTTTCTCTGATTATAGTGCAGAATAAAATTAAGCCGATAACTGTCGCTCGTTCACTGCAGTTTCAACACGGATACTGCTCGCATCTTTCAATCTTAAACTGATTGCGAAGTCTTTTAAACGTATTGCAATTGGATCTCCGAAAGGAGAAATAGAACGTATTTCGAAAGAAGTCCCGGGCGTCAATCCCATCTCGATAAGTCGTTGCTTGATCGGACTCTCTTCTATAGAGGTTATTATTCCCTTTTGGCCTCTCTTCAGTTTTGAAATGCGTATATTCTTTACCATGTCCACAAAAATAGAATGTGAATTTAATTTTAGCAATACCCTGTTTATGGTATTTAAATTCATTCCAAATAAAAAACGATAGAACCAACCAAATTCGTTTTTCATCCGTCTAATTATTAAACGACGAGATATGAAGCCAAATAGCATAAAATCTTTGAATACTGCCGTATATGTGATGCGTCACTTCGTTGAGCTTAGTGCTAAGCTTCTGCCGTATTACGAAAAGATAACGCGAAACGAACCGCATAGTCTTGAGCGTTTAGAAGAAAAGAAGCGCATTGATGAAGTTTACCAATCTTATAATGTAAATCCAAAAACCAGCCATTTCTTACTTGGCTCAAATATTATAGGGTTGATAGGTAAAGTATATGATGCTTTAAGAGAGCGAGACATCAAAACGGAAGCTCAGGCTCAACGCTACTTAAACGAATTCACGAAAGAGTATGATCGTTTAAAAGAGAACTGGTATCAAACATTGATGAACTAATCAGAAATACTTTATTGTACTCCACTTACTCTATCTTTGTAGCTTTTCACTACCTTTGAATTGATGGAAGTCAAATCTAAGCAAGTAAGAAAACAATGGCCTGTGATGGAGTCGTTTTATACGATTCAAGGCGAAGGTCATTACACAGGAAGACCGGCCTACTTTATTCGCACTGGAGGTTGTGATGTTGGTTGTGTATGGTGCGACGTCAAAGAAAGTTGGGAGGCTTCAAATCATCCCGATACCTCCTTGGATACTTTGATTTCAAATGTGAATGAAAGTAAAAGTAACTTTGTAGTTTTAACCGGTGGAGAACCCGCAATGTATGATTTGTCGGCATTAGTCGATAACCTACAAAAAAACGGTAAAGAGGTAGCCATAGAGACTTCTGGCTGTTATCAACTTAATGGTAATGTTGATTGGTATTGCTTTTCACCCAAAAAGTTTAAGCCTCCAGTTCAAGAAGCCTACCAGAGAGCAGACGAGCTAAAGGTGGTCATTTTTCACAAGAGTGATCTTGCTTGGGCTGAAGAGCACGCAAGCAAGATTAATTCAAAATGTAAACTTTACTTACAGCCTGAATGGTCAAAAGAGGCACAAATTTTGCCGTTGATTATTGATTTTGTAAAGGAGAATCCGAAATGGAATATATCGCTGCAGACTCACAAATACATGAATATACCTTAGCTATATGAATAAACTATTGATTTTATTTGTTCCTTTTTTCTTGTTGTTGAATAGCTGTGCAACTGCTCAAATGGACTATTCAACGAAGAGCAAGAAAGCAATCAAATTATATGAGGAGTCAATTGACGCAACTCGACAAAATATTGACATGAAAACAGGTCGCCCTGACTATAAAGCAGGAATCGATTTGTTGAAAAAAGCCTTAGAGAAAGATGATGAGTTTTTAGAAGCGCATCAACTGATTGGTGACTTATATAGAAGATCAGGAAAAAGTAAAGAAGCCGTTTATCATTTTAAGAAAGCTCTTGAAATAAGTCCTTCAGAAAATCTGAATGGATTATTATTTGTAGACATTGGAGATCTGCAAATGAGGAATCAGGAATATGACGATGCTATTAAGTACTTTAATATGGTATTGAATAGTAATGATCGTGGTATTTCAGATCAAATCAGAAATATGGCGTCCAGTCTTAAGGAGAACGCTGTTTTTGCTCAAAAAGCAATGAATGATCCGAACAATATTGAGCCTATTAATATTGGTCCAGGAATCAATACAGAGAATCCTGAATACTTTCCTACGCTTACAGTTGATGGACGTACAATGTTGTTTACGCGTGAGCTTCCTACAAGTAATAGAATGATGAGAGGGCAAGAAGATTTTTTCGTGTCTAATTTGAGTGAGAAGAATATTTGGATGAAGGCTTTCCCTATGCCGAGTAACATTAATACAGATAAGAATGAAGGTGCGCCAACAATCTCTGCAGATGGAAGAACGTTGGTTTTTGTAGCTTGCTCGGGTCCAGAAGGAACTGACTATGGAAAGGGTCGAGAAGGAAAAGGTAGTTGTGATCTTTTTATTACGAAGCGCTTCGGAAATAAATGGGTTGATCCAATTAACCTACCGGGTTATGTTAATACATTTACTTGGGAAACGCAACCATCACTTTCAGCGGATGGTAAATCTCTTTACTTTATTCGAAGAGTTGGACGAAGAGGAACAAAACGAAGTGATATATTCGTTACGACTAAGCAAGGAGATGGAACTTGGGGTGAGCCGGTACCGCTTCCTATGAATATTAATACGAGACGTGAAGAAACATCTGTTTTAATTCATCCAGATGGTCAAACACTTTACTTTGCTTCAAATGGTCATGTTGGAATGGGAGGTACAGATATTTATATGACTCGAAAAGGACCTTTAGGTAAATGGACCGACCCTGTGAATCTAGGATATCCAATAAATACAGAAAATAATGAAAACTCCCTTCTCGTTGGACCCGAAGGTGAGGTGGCATTCTTTGCTTCTGACAGGCCTGGAGGATATGGTGATCTTGATATTTATTACTTCATGTTACCAGAGAAATTTAGACCGGTAAAAACAATACATTTCGAGGGTCTGGTTTACGATGCATTAACGAAAGAACCACTCGAGGGTAAGTTTGAATTGATTGATCTTTCTACTGGAGAACAAGTTGTGCAATCAACAGCTGATCCAGTATCGGGTGAGTTCATGGTTGCATTGCCTACAGGGAAGGATTATGCACTTAACGTTTCATTCCCCGGATATTCATTCTTTTCTAAGAATTTCAATATGACAGCAGATGGGGGGAAGGCGATTCGTATGGATGTTCCGTTGCTTCCAATTACAGATGATAAGCCAATTCTTTTGGCAAATGTTTTCTTTGATCTTGGTAAATCTACATTAAGAAAAGAGTCTTTTGTTGAGTTGAATAAGTTGTATTCTTTCCTACAAGAAAATAAAAACGTTAAGATTGAAATCGGAGGTCATACTGATACCCGAGGAGATGATAATGCCAATCTGCAATTATCAAAGGATAGAGCTGAGTCTGTATATAACTACATAGTTGAAAAAGGAATAGATCCATCTAGATTAGATCATAAGGGTTATGGAGAAACACAACCAATAAATACCGATGAAGAAATTAAGATTCTGACTACCGAGGAAGCCAAAGAGAATGCGCACCAGGAAAATCGAAGAACAGAGTACAAAATATTGAAGTAATGCACTTCCTAAAACTGATAAGACCTTTAAACCTAATGATCATTGGTGCAACAATGTACTGCCTTGGTTGGTACTTTGATTTGATCAATGCATCTGATAGAATGTCATTAATCTATTCTTTTGAGTTCTTTTTGTTAGTCTTTTCTACTATGATAATTGCAGCAGGAGGGAATATTATCAATGATTATTTTGATGTTAGAGCGGACCGAATTAACAGACCTGACAGGATGGTGGTCGCTAGACATATAAAGCGAAGGTGGGCAATTGTTTTGCATTGGGTTATGAATTTCATCGCTTTCGCTATTGCAGTCTACTTGACATATGTTAACAAGACATTTTGGTATGTTTTCATTCATTTACTTTCAATTAACTTACTTTGGTTCTATTCAATGCAATTGAAACGAACGGTCGTTATTGGAAATGTGGTGATTGCATTATTAACGAGTTTAGTTCCTGTATTAGTAGGGATATTTTATAATCAACATCTAAATGGGGTTGTATTAAACCAACCGTACCCATTTGATTTGGTCAATAGTGAAGATTATTACATCTATTTTGGAATCGGAATTGGGATTTTTGCTTTTGTGCTCAATTGGACGCGAGAAATAGTAAAGGATGTTGAGGATGTTGAAGGAGATAAGGTGATTAAAGCGAAAACAATACCAATTGTTTTTGGGGTTCGAAAGGCGAAAATAGTAGCTATGTTTTCTCTTTTGGCTACTGTACTGCTGTCCTTTGTTTTGATCTGGAGTTATAGTGCTGGATACATTGCGGACTATATGTCTTTTTCCCCACTACTGATAAGTGCTTTGATTATTATCATTACCTTATTTAAGTTGGGATATAGTAAAACAAAAAAGGATTTCAGTAATGTAAATGCCTTAATTAAAGTAACTATGATTATCGGTCTTTTACTTCCACTTTATTGGTCAATTCAACTAATCACAGAATAATATGTTTCAAGGAACTATTGTTTTAGGTTCAGCCTCTCCACGCCGCAAACAACTAATAGAAGCTCTTGGACTACCTTGCGAAGTAAGAAAAAAAAGTATTTCGGAAGATTACCCTGAGGAGCTCGATGTATATAAAGTACCAGAGTTCTTGGCAGAATTGAAGTCACAGCCATTGACTGAAGATCTTTCAGAGTATGAGATCCTCTTAACATCAGATACTGTGGTGATTATGGAAGGTAAAATCCTCCACAAACCAAAAGATTCAGAAGAAGCAAAAATGATGTTGACTTCACTCTCAGGTAATATGAATGAGGTTGTAACTGGAGTCTGCCTAACAAGCAATAAGAATAAAGTGACATTCTCATCGATTACGAAAGTGTATTTTGCAGAGCTTCGGCCTGAGGATATTGACTATTATATAGATAGATATCAACCTTTTGACAAAGCAGGTGCATATGGTATTCAAGAATGGATCGGTCAGATTGGAGTTGAGCGTATCGAAGGGTGCTTCTATAATGTTATGGGGCTCCCTGTTCAGAAAGTTTGGGATAAGTTGAATAATGAATCCTTTCTATAGTAGACCAAAGGAGATTAGATGCATCCAACGATCATTCACTATTAGAAGTGCAAAGAGAATGATGCCATACATGTATAGACTGATGTTGAATAGAAGGCTATAGCTTAAGGTTCTTCCCTTGATAATAAAAGTAATGAAAGGAATCATTAAAAATATCGGGACTAAAGGAAACGTCCCTAAAGCACTAAAGTCGCTGACTGAAGAATACCATTTACCACTTTCCCACGTCCAAAGTGATTTGACATCACGAAAAAAGTATGAACGTTCAACAAAAATCGACTTAGAGCTAATTGCAGAAGATGCAAATGAAGGTTTTACCCAAATTTTCTCACCAGTAACAAGTTTTAAGGGGACAATCCGAGAATAACTGATCCCCGCATAATTCATAATTCGATTGTGGCCAATTACATCACTCTTTTGCCATCTAGATGGTAAAAACTGAGAATCCAGTACGAATAAAACTGAAAAAATCAAACAGCCGATCATTATTGTTCTAAATAACGTCCAGGTTTGTCCTGATGAAATCTTTTGATAATACTCTTCATTTTCTTGTGCCTCTTTGCGCTTCATTTCCTCATAGCGCTTTCTTGCTTGACGCAGGCGTTCTTCATAAATCTCAGCTTCAGATTTTTCCGGCTTTGAATGAAAGGGTTGTTTTGATTTAGTTCTGGTATACTCTTTTCTTTCCTCTTCGGTTCTATTTGAATGCTCTATAGCTGCGAGTAAATTCTCATGAGCTTCGGAGATCTGAATAAATTTCACATGTGCCTCATCAGAGTTGTTTTTATCAGGATGATATCTCAAAGCTAACTTCCTGTAAGCCCTTCGAATCACCTTCTCGTCTTTTGTCGGTTGAATCTCTAATATTTCAAAATATCGTTTAGTGTTCATCGAGAAGATCTAACGTTGCTTTCCTATTTATTTTCCCTGATGCTCCTCTGGATAACTCTTTGACGAAGTAGATGGATTTTGGATTTTCATAGCGTTCTACTTTAGACTTAATTTTTTCCTTGTCTATTAAAGGCTTAAGTTGATCTTCTGCAATCATTATAACACGGGTGCCTAATGTTTTGTCTGCTTCTCCTGAGATGATGAATTCTTCTTTTGGAAATAGAGTATTCAATTTTTCTTCTACCACTTCTGGATGAATTTTAATTCCTCCAGAGTTGATCACATAATCATTTCTGCCTATCCAATGAAACTCTCTAGTATTGATGAGTTCAACAACATCGGTTGTTTCAAGGCTATTTATATTAAGGTCAGGCGCATTTATTACTAAACAATCATTGTTTAATGAAAAACTTGTCTTTCCGATCGCAATGAATGGTTCATTTTGGTTGTTTAGTTTTTTCAAGGCAATATGTGAGATGGTCTCAGTCATTCCATAGGTAGAGTAAGCTCTACAAGTAACGCTTTGAAGTGCAATCTCCAGTTTTTTAGAAACAGGTGCGCCTCCAATGATCAAATTCCTGATGAGGTTCAATTTTTCAGGATGGTGTTTAAGAGTTTGACTGACTTGCAATGGAACCATAGCAGCAAAATCAATGGGTTGATTTAAATCTTTCAATGGTGTACTCGATATGTTCGTCGCATAAAGTTCCAGTTCAAATTCTATTGACCGAACAATCATCATTTTACCTCCTATATATTCAGGTGAAATACAAAGCAATGCCGATTGACCTTTTGTTAAATTGAAAAAATCACCGGTCATTCTTGCTGAAGAACGCATTAAATCTTTGTTGATTTTAATTTTCTTTGGCGTACCAGTAGAGCCAGATGTTAACTGTTCAATACTATCATTTTTATCTTCCCACAATGCTATGAAATTTGACGTTTCAGAGCTTGTTTTTAGATCTGTTGAGAGAATATGCACTTTCATGAATGAAGTCGGTACGTTATTTGCTACAAAGTGTTAAACAGCGTCAATTTACGATTGTTTTTTATAAATTTAAAGAAATAATATAGCGTCATGAAGAATTTTGCAGTATTTACAGTAGTGTCTTTCTTACTAACAGCATTTGTTTGGGAGTCGAAAGCCGATGGAGAAGGAGTGAATTTTCAAGATATAAGTCTTGAACAAGCCTTGGAAAAAGCAGAAAAAGAAGGTAAGTTGGTCTTTATGGATGCTTATGCAGTTTGGTGTGGTCCATGTAAGTGGATGGAGTCTAACACGTTTCGTGATGCGCAAGTCGGTAAGAAATTCAATGAAAATTTCATCAGTATTAAAATAGATATGGAGAAAGGGAAAGGTCCTGAAATAGCTCGTAAGTACAGAGTTAATGCTTACCCTACAATGTTCCTATTGAACGCAAAGGGTGAAGTTCAAAAGCGTATTTTAGGAGCAAAGAAAGAAAAGGATTTGTTAGCCGAGGTTTCAGAGTTTATTGATTAGCCTTTTTAAATCCAATAGACGTTACTCGTTGTGTTTTTACATTATCTATGATTTCTTCGCGCACAAGATCTATTGCCTCTGATTGTTTAAATACATCTTCTAAATTTTTCACTTCACCACAAGGGACGAATTGATGGTTCAAGTCATCTAATATTTTTGATGCTTCAACAGCTTCAATGGCAGGACGAATCAGCTCTTGTAATTTATTTCGATTTATAACTCTTGACTGGGTGGATTCAAATCTGCAGTCATTGATCAATTCTTCTTTGTTTAAGTAACGACAAAGTTTCTTAAAGTGCTTGTTGCTTCCAATCGCGAATGTTATTGTTTTACCGTCTTTAGTAGTGAATAATTCACCATAAGGAGCAATGTTGGGATGCAACGATCCAATTCGCTTAGGTATTTTTCCTGTCATTAAGTAGTTTGATGCTTGATTGACTAAGGAGCAAATGGCAGCATCATAGAGCGAGACACTTATACTCGAGCCTTCATAATCGGCTCCAAATCTTTCTTTTTGTAATAACTCGATAAGCAATCCTTCTTTTAAGTGATGAGCAGCCAAAATATCGATTAATGCAATAGGCATTTTTATGGGACCGCTATTTGGTGTTCCATTCATAGACATGAATCCACTCTCTGCTTGTAAAATTAGATCATAGGCTACACGATCACTTTCATCGCCAAATCCACTGATTTTTCCGATGATAAGTTTTTCATTCGTTTTTCGAAGTTCAGTGTCGGTAATATTTAATTTTTCTTGTCCGCCCTTTTTGAAATTCATTAAAACAACATCTGCGGAATTTACTAACTCCATTAAACGAGCATGATGTTTTTCGTTCCTAAAATCTAGTTTTAAATACTTCTTTCCCAGATTTATGCTGGAAAAATAGGCAGATACGGGTGAGTCTATTGATTCATTTATTAATTTCCAAGATCGCGTAGCATCCGGAAATTCAGGGTGTTCAATTTTGACTACATCTGCACCTAGCTCAGCGAAAAAAGTTCCGACAGAGGGCCCTGCTAAAACAGTTGATAGGTCAATTATTTTTAAATCTTGAAAAACAGAATTTTTTTTCATCACAGTACTACGATCAAATTGAGTAAAAAGCAAACAATTTTATTTATTTTGCCTCTCAACAAATATACAATAATGACAACAGCTCAATTCATACATCAGCAAACTCGAATTCGTGAAAATCAAATACAGGCTGTTTTGAAGTTAATTGCTGACGGAGCAACGACTCCATTCATTGCCCGATATAGAAAAGAAGTGACAGGAGGTTTAGATGAAGTTCAGATTGGTGATATACGTGAAGAATCACAACGCTATGATCAAATATCGAAAAGACAAGATACAATCCTTGAGGCGATAGAAGAACAAGAAAAACTTACGGATGACCTTAAACATCAAATCGTGACAACTTTTGATCTAAATCTATTGGAAGACTTATATCTTCCATATAAAAAGAAGAGACAAACACGTGCTGAAAAAGCACGCAAAAAGGGTTTAGAAGGTCTTGCAAAGATTCTTATGGCCCAAAACAACCAAGATATAACTGTAGCTGCTGAACGTTTTGTGAAAGGAGATGTAAAATCCCCTGATGATGCTCTTGAAGGAGCGCGAGATATTATTGCGGAATGGGTGAATGAGAATATTGCCTTGCGATCTAAGATTCGATCCATGTATCAAGATCATGGATTACTGCAGTCAAAAGTTGTGGGAACTAAAAAATCAGAGGCAGAAAAGTACAGCGATTACTTTGACTTCAAGCAATCACTCAAAAAAGTACCCTCATATCGATTTTTAGCAATCCATAGAGCTTCCGATGAAGGTTTGTTACGCGCTAAAGTAGTTGTTGACGAAGAACGTGTATTTAACCTTTGCGAACGATTCTTCATTAAGGGAGATAATGAAGCTTCTGATGAAGTAAGAAAGGCGTACAAAGATGCTTTTAAGCGATTGATCCACCCTTCTATGGAGAACGAAGCATTAGCCGAAAAGAAAAGTCTGGCAGACCTATCAGCGATAAAGGTATTTGCAGATAACCTGAGACAGTTGATGCTGTCAGCACCATTGGGGAAAAAACGAATTCTTGCAATTGACCCAGGGTTTAGAACGGGTTGTAAGGTGGTTTGTTTGGATGAATCAGGGGATGTTTTGACGAATGAAACTATATTTCCTCACGCTCCACAAAAAGAAATTTCTAAAGCACAAAGCAAATTGTTTCAGTTAGTTCAAGCCTATAAGATCGATACAATTGCGATTGGTAACGGAACCGCAAGTCGAGAAACAGAATATATGGTGAAGCGTGTTCATTTTGACCGTGACGTAAGTGTATTTGTAGTGTCAGAAGACGGAGCGTCCATCTACAGTGCAAGCAAAATTGGTAGAGAGGAGTTTCCCCAATATGATGTCACTGTGAGGGGTGCTGTTTCTATCGGAAGAAGATTAATGGACCCTTTAGCAGAATTAGTTAAAATTGACCCAAAATCAATAGGTGTAGGTCAGTATCAGCATGAAGTAAATCAACAATTGTTGAAAGACAGTTTGGATGAAGTCGTAATATCCTGTGTGAATCAAGTTGGGGTGAATGTCAATACAGCATCATCTTATTTGTTGGCTTATGTTTCTGGACTTGGACCTTCATTAGCACAAAGTGTTGTTGAATATAGGAAGGAAAACGGACCGTATAAATCAAGAACAGGGTTAAAGAAAGTTCCGAGATTAGGGGATAAAGCGTTCGAGCAGTGCGCTGGATTCTTGAGAATTCCTGAAGGAAAGAATTTGTTGGATAATTCTGCAGTTCATCCTGAGTCCTACGTAATCGTTAAAAAAATGGCAAAACAGGTAGGTAAGGAACTCAGTGATTTTGTCGGTAATAAGGAGCTACTAGAAGGATTAAAGAAAACAGAATTCCCTTATGTTGATGGGTTTCTCTTTAATGACTTGATCAATGAGTTGAAAAAACCAGGTCGAGATCCGCGACAAAAGATCAAAGTTTTGGAATTTGATAGCACTGTGAAGACAATCGAAGACCTTGCTGTTGGGAAAACACTCAATGGTATTGTGACCAACGTGACTGATTTCGGAGCCTTTGTAAATATTGGTATTAAACAAAACGGATTGATTCATAAATCACAGTTGGCGGACACCTATGTTGAGCATCCTTCAGATCATATTAAATTACATGAACATGTAACGGTGGAGGTGATTCAATTGGATATTCAAAGAAACAGAATTGGGTTGAAGAGGGTTTAATTACTTCTTCCCCTTCCTTCTGCGCCACTCCTTAGAGATCAACTGAAGTTCGCGCCCAGTTTGTCCCGCAACGGAAGTATTTTCATCTGCTCTTCTCAATAAATAAGGCATAACATCCTTTACAGGACCATAAGGTACGTATTTAGCTACCTGATATGATTCGTGTGCTAAATTAAACGATATGTGGTCCGACATACCTAGTAATTGAGCAAAATATACGCGTTCGTCTCTTTGAGAAACATTGTATTTCTCCATGAGTTCGGCAAGAAGAATATTACTTTCTTCATTGTGAGTTCCGCAGCAGAACGCATTGTATTCAAGGTTTTGTATTAATAGTTCAAGCGCAGCATCGAAGTCTTGGTCACATGTGATTTTATCAGGCTGTATAGGTGAAGGGTAGTCCATCTCTGCAGCACGATCTCTTTCTTTCTCCATGTAGGCACCGCGTACAACTTTAGCACCGAGTTTGAAACCTTCACGTTTTGCTTCTTCTAGTTTTTCTTGTAGATAATCTAAGCGATCATGACGATACATTTGGAATGTATTGTAAACAATCGCTTTCTCCTTGTTGTATTTCGCCATCATAGACTCAGCTAATCGATCGATTGTGTTTTGAATCCAGGATTCTTCAGCATCTATAAAAACGGGGGTTTCAGCATCATATGCGTATTCGCAAATACGATCTACCCTTTTTACAACAGCAGCAAATTCTTTTCTTTCTTCAGGAGTGATATCTGCATTTGGATCATTAAGTTTTTCCAACAATCCATGACGACTTATTCCGGTTACTTTAAAAACAG
This sequence comes from Brumimicrobium sp., assembly GCA_965659845.1. Classification (GTDB taxonomy): domain Bacteria; phylum Bacteroidota; class Bacteroidia; order Flavobacteriales_D; family Crocinitomicaceae; genus Brumimicrobium. The sequence continues at coordinate 15,471 of CBFHXS010000010.1, read as the reverse complement.
CAAATGGAACAGCTTTATTTCCTTTTGCCTTCTTTATTGTGCCAATTATCTCTTCGCAGGTTCCATCAAAATCACTTTCAATTGACATTCCTTCAACTGAATAATCTAGAATAGTCCCCACATTATAATCCATCAATGTTTTTATCGTTTCATCACAGTCTTCGATAGACTCACCTCCGCAGAATTGACGAAATATTGTTGCTTTAATAATACCTTGAATCGGTAATCTCAATTTAAAGGCTATAGGTGTTATCCATTTGCCGAAACGCACAAGCCAAGCCTTTCCAACCAACTTGAACATTGTGTAGGCACGTTTAAGGTCTCTGGTAGACTTATATTTAAACGCAATCTCTGTATCGTCAAAAGATATCATGTCGCAAAATTAATGGCTCAATTTAATTTTCCAATAGTAATTGTAACCAAAGTGTTTTAATTATTATTGTTTTGTTAAGTTCGTGCAACAAGTGGAGAAAGATGATTAGAAAGATTGAAAGTAAAAAAAACAATGTTGAAATTGGCTCATTGATTGATTCTCAATTTGATAAGTTGCTAGGTGATAAGTTTGCCAAAGCTTCAAAAATCGTAATTGTCGATGAAAATACGCAGGAGCACTGTTGGCCATATCTGTTAACAAGTTTTGAGAATTTAAAAGAAGCTGAAGTTATAGTGCTTCCATCAGGAGAACAGAATAAGTCAATGGAGTTGTGTTTCCAAGTGTGGCAAGCGCTAAGCGAATATAAAATCAAAAGAGGAGATTTGATTATCAATCTTGGTGGTGGAGTAGTTACTGATATGGGAGGTTTCATTGCATCCGTATACAAAAGAGGTATACCTTTTATTAATATTCCAACAACCCTATTATCTATGGTAGATGCTTCCGTTGGAGGCAAAACAGGTGTGAATTTAGCTCCATGGAAAAATCAACTGGGAACATTTACATTGCCAGAGATTACTATTTGTGACCCGATTTTCTTGGCTACATTGCCTGAAGTTGAAGTAAGATCAGGAAGAGCAGAAATGATTAAGCATGGACTAATCAGTGATGAGGAGTTCTATAGAGAGTATATTAATACAGATGAATTCACGAAGATCGATTTTATAGAAAGAGCTGTTCAATTGAAAGCTGATATTGTGGATAGAGATCCTAACGAGAAGGGAGAGCGAAAAAAACTAAACTTTGGTCATACTGTCGGGCATGCTCTTGAGGGGTATTGTACTCAAAATGAAATTGCTGTAACGCATGGAGATTGTGTTGCCTGGGGTATGGTTGTCGAGGCGGCTATTTCAAAAGAACTAGTGGGACTTGACTCCGAAGTATACCAATCTATCGCTACTGATATTTTTAAAGTTTATGGGAAAGCCCCTATTAAAGAGCAACAGATAGATCAATTGATCGAATTAATGAGACAAGATAAAAAGAATAAAGCTAACCACTTAAATTGCACCTTGATTAAGTCACCAGGAGATTCGATCATCGACGGTGAAGTTTCAGAGGAACAGATGTGTCAAGCACTTAATAAATATATTAAAGGATAAGCGTAATGGAGCCATTCAGTATTGAGGAATATCAACAAACTTATTTATCGGAATCTAGATTGAATGAATTATACCAAGGCAATTTATTCAAGCTTTTTGTTCCCAAAGTATATCACGGTTTAGAGTTGTCACTTAGGGATGGTATGATCGAATTAATGAACGTTGCTGAGATGCAAGGAGGGTTAGGTTGGACACTTAATCTAGGTGCTGGAGCAAACTGGTTTTCTGGTTTTTTTAATGCTAAAGCAGCACAGGAAATATTTCTCCCTAATCAAGGGGTGATTGCAGGGAGTGGATTTACAAGCGGTAACTTTTCTAAAGTTGACACTGGTTTTTTGATTGATGGATCTTGGTCGAGATGCACAGGCGCTAAACATGCAACGTTTTTTAGTTTAAATGCAAAGAATGAAGATGGAATTGTAAAATCATTTGTAATCCCTCGCCATCAGGTTGAATTAGCAGATGAAAAGTGGCCGATCTTTGGTTTGAGAAATTCCTCTTCTTATGCTATAAATATACAGGAAGAAGTGATTCCTGATAGTTATAAATTTGCGATCAATACTATTCAAAACCCAAATGCATATGTAGTGCATAAAGTTCCTTTTGAAACATTTGCCAGACTATGTATGAGCGCTTCTTTTATTGGGATTGTTAAATGCTTTTTAAATAAATGCATAGACCATCCATTGAATAATTTTTCGTTAAAATATTGCAAGGAAGAATTAATACCTGAGCTTGAAAAAGCTAAGGAAAATTGCCTCGTTTGGTCCGATAAAGTAACTCAGTCAATAGATAAGGACCAATTTAATTCTGAAGAAGCACAAGAAATGCAAAAGTCTCTTGGGAACACAAATGTGAAGCTGTACGATAAAGTTCAGCAACTGGCGTTGAAAGCAGGACTGCCTATTGTAGAGGAAGATAATCTAGTTCACTGGTCTTACAGAGATATCTTAACGGCAGTTCAGCATTACATGGTAAAGCCTTGATTTAAACCCTCTGGATAAAGGAGAATTGATTAAAGTGTTTTCAAAGAAACATTCTCTATACCTTTGTGTTTTGTTCTGAGTAGGAGAAATACAAATAGTGAAACAAAAGCGGAAATTAACGGAGGGTAGTATTCTAAATTCATTAGTCCGACTTGCCTTGCCTATTATTTTGGCAAATGTTTTACATACCACCTATCAATTAATCGATACATTTTGGCTGGGGAGATTGAGTGCGAATGCCGTTGCCTCAGTGAGTATTAGTTTTCCAATATTGTTTCTTGTATTGTCTTTAGGAGGGGGATTGACCCTAGGAGGATCGGTAATTGTTGCTCAGTATTTTGGTGCTGAAAACAAGAAAAAGGTAGATTACAGTTCGTCACAAACGGTTTTCGTAATATTTATTATTTCTATTTTCTTAGCGCTTCTAGCTTACCTTCTGGCAGAACCAATGATGCGATTGATAGGGGCTCAACCTCCTATTTTACAAGATTCTGTTGATTATTTTCAAGTTTCTTCTTTTGGTTTTATTTTCCTATTCATGTTCTTTGTCTTCCAATCTTTAATGCGTGGAATAGGGGATGTCATGCTCCCAATGTATGTAGTACTCATTACAGTTTTACTTAATTTGATTTTAGATCCACTTTTTATATTTGGATATGGACCAATTCCTGGTTTTGGAGTGAAAGGCGCTGCAGTTGCAAGTATTTTAACTCAAGCCATCTCTGCGATTATTGGATTAGCCATTCTTTTTCGAGGAAAGCGTGGTATCAAGATTCATCTTTCACAGATGAAGTTTGACTGGAAATGGACGAAAAGGTTATTTCGAATTGGTATTCCAACAAGTCTAGATCAATCTACTCGAGCTGCGGCAATGACTGTTATTATTGTGCTTGTTACTGGTTTTGGAAGCGAGGTTGTTGCAGCATACGGTATAGGCGTTCGTATCCTCAGTTTGATTGTTATTCCAGCTTTAGGATTTGCAATGGCCACAACCACTTTAGTTGGACAGAACATAGGAGCGAGACAGATCAAAAGAGCTGAAAAAGTCGGAGGCCTCAGTGCTAAGATTGCGATGTATGGTTTAACGACTGTAGGAATGTTACTCTTCTTTTTTGCTGAACCCGTAACAGCATTTTTTGTCCCAAATGACCCGCAAGTAATTCAGGATGGAGCTTTATTCATTAAGATCATGGCACCAAGTTTTGGTATTCTAGGAGTCCAACAAGTTTTAAATGGCGTATTCAATGGGGCAAGTTTCACTCAAGCATCTCTTTTGATTTCAGTTTTTAATTTGTGGATCATTCGTTTTCCACTGGCATTTTTGCTGTCTGAAAATACAGACTTGGCTGAAGTGGGATTGTGGTGGGCATTCCCAATATCTAATTTATTAGGCGGTTTGGTAGCATTCATTTATTTTAAAATGGGGTATTGGAAAGCAAGAACAATCAAGATGCGTCATAGGTAAAGTTTTACAATGGAATTTAAATTTATTATCTTCGTAAAAAAGCAATTCTCATGTTCAAAGTTGGTTTATTTTGTTCTTTCTTAGTGTCGATATGTATTTCTTTTTCGGTCATTTCTCAGAATAGAAATTATGAATTGGGAGCTGAAATTCAAGCGGCATCCTTTTCTAATTTAGGAGGTTCAGTTGGTGGAGGATTAAAGTTTGCAATTGTCGAGGATGAAACCGTTGCATTTGGACCTAGCTTGAGGTATCAATATTTTTGGAGCAATAACACCTTTACAGGATTGTCTTCGAATGCGAGTACTTTTGGTGGAGGGGGATTTCTTCATTATCGATTTATGAATTGGTTTTACGCTGGATCTGAAATTGAATTGCTTAAGAATCCTTTTAATAATATTCAGCCTGAAAAGAAATGGACTTTAACCGCATTCTTGGGAGGAGGTGTTTCGAGAGAATGGGAATGGGTGAGATTTAATTTTGGTGTTCTATTTGACGTTGTAGATGCATTGAAAGATCCTTTGGCGAATAATCCTTCTCCATTGAGAAATGATTATTTCATAAAACGCCAGAATCCAAACTTAGCTCAAGGCCAAGGTGCATACTTGCCAATTATCTATAGAATTACATTTTTCTTTCCACTCGGTTAATATCCAATAAGATGTTCAAGAAGAAGTTACCTGTTGAAGAGGGAGATACGTACAAAACCCCAGAAGGATATATCGTATTCACAGAGAAGTACCTTTTGAAAAGAGGGTACTGTTGCAAAAGTGGTTGTCGCCACTGTCCTTATGGATATGACCCGAAGACTGACCGTATAAAAGGGTAATACCTCTTACTTCATATGTTTTAAGTTCAACCCATAGAGTAGGCAGAAAATACCAGATACGATTAGTGAAGTAACTACTACTATGGTAGTAATGAATTCTGCCGGAGAAATAACATACATAAGTAAGATTGGGAGCAAGCTATATGCTACATATAAGTGAAAACCAATTTTCTTCAATTTCAACATTAAAACGACTGCGATAATACCAAGAATTGAGACCAATAGTGAGGAAACATTGCTAATGACAAACGCTTCAGAATTCATATAGTCAGCGTAAAGCATTATTTTCTCTAGCGTTCCAGCAAGACCATCCATCCCTTGATCTTGCAGCAGTCCAATAGACTCATACAAGTCTGCATTTTGAGCTTCCATTTGATCCTCTGAAAAAGGACCTGAAAAAAATGCTACGATCGTTCCAAAAAAAGAAAAAACCATATTTAACAAACTCAATACGGCAAGAATAATTAAGAATGTTGTTGGCTTATTATTCTTATTTTCTTGTTCGTCTATAACAGTATATTCAGTCATTGTCTTTTGTTCTTTACTATTTAACTAGCTGGTTGATAACGATTTTACTTTCTCTTAGTAGGTCCGACATATAGGTGTCATTTTCAATAAACGAAACCCTCTCCCTAAATATATCATATATATTTTTAATCTCAACACTTGTCTTGGTTGGGTCACGGAAATCTAAACCTTGAGTTGCTGTCATTAATTCTATTCCAAGAATTTGTTTTAGATTCTCTTTGACAGTATAAAGCTTCGTCGCAGCATTCGCTCCCATACTAACATGATCTTCTTGGCCATTAGATGAGTCTATAGAATCAATTGATGCAGGGCTACATAATTGCTTATTTTGACTTACAATAGAAGCAGCAGTGTATTGAGCAATCATAAAACCACTATTCAATCCTGGATTAGCAACTAAAAAAGCAGGTAAACCTCTTTGTCCGCCTTGTAGTTTATATACGCGACGTTCAGAGATACTCCCTAGTTCTGCCAACGCTATTGCTAGGAAGTCCATGGTTATTGCTAGAGGTTGCCCGTGAAAATTCCCTGCAGAAATAACAGTATCTTCTTCTGGGAATATTGTTGGGTTATCTGTAACAGCATTGATTTCTCGGGTAACAATTTGTTCCGCATAGTTTAATGCGTCAAGACTCGCACCGTGCACTTGTGGCATACAACGCAGACAGTAAGGATCCTGAACATGTTCCTTATGTTGCTGAATGAGTTTACTTCCTTCTAGCCTTGAATATATGGATTTAGCAACAACGATCTGACCTTCTTGTTTGCGTATCTCATTCACTGAAGGGGTAAATGGTTCTATTCGACCATCATATGCCTCGAGTGACATTGCACCAATTGAGTTAGCAAGATTGAGAAGGTTTTTACCCTCATGCACTATATGAGCCATATATGCGCTCATGAATTGAGTTCCATTTAATAAAGCTAGCCCTTCTTTCGATCTTAACCGGATAGGAGAGAGGTCATACTCTTTGATGACGTCAACGGTAGGAATAACCTGACCGTTGTGATACACATCACCTTCACCAATTAATGCAAGTGCAACATGAGCCAAAGGTGCTAAGTCCCCTGAAGCCCCCAAGCTACCTTGTTGGTAAACTACAGGGATGATATCATTGTTATAATAAAAAAGAAGTCTTTCAACTGTTTCTACTTGAGCTCCTGAATGTCCAAAATGAAGACCTATAGCTTTCAAAAGTAGCATAGTCTTGACAATATGTTTTGGCACAAGTTCTCCAGTACCGCAAGAATGTGATCGAACAAGGTTGACTTGAAGTTCTGCCAATTGAGTTTTGGAGATTCCCTGATCGTAAAGTGAACCAAAACCCGTGTTTACCCCATAAATATGTTCATTAGTTGATTCAACTTTATGGTCCAGAAAATCGCGACAATTTTGGATGGCGCCTTTTGCTTGTTCGCTAAGGACTACTTTTTTCTCGCTATCAATGATTTTGAATAATTCAGCAAGCGTTAAATGTTCATGATTCAGTTCAACTCTACTCATTTGATATTGAATTTTTCGTAAAATGTATCTATCGGAAGTTCTGTTTGTTCTCCAGAACCCATATGTTTTAGCTTAATGACATTATTGTCTACTTCGCTTTCACCAACTATAGCAGCGTATTTTACATTGCGATCGTCAGCATATTTAAATTGTTTTTTTAGTTTGGCATCGCTAGGGTAGAGTTCGGCATTCACTCCATGATCCCTCAATTTTTTTACGATGGGTAGACAGTAAACTGTTTCTTTTTCACCAAAGTTGACAAAAAGGACATCCAGTGTTTGTGAAATATCCTCTGGAAACAATTCGAGTTCAGTTAGAACGTCATAAATACGATCCGCTCCGAAAGAAATTCCGACTCCAGATAACCCTGACATACCAAATAAACCAGTAAGATCATCATATCGGCCACCACCACAAATAGACCCCATTTTCACACCGTTTGCCTTAACTTCAAAGATAGCGCCAGTATAATAATTCAATCCTCTTGCTAGTGTAACGTCGAATTCAAGTTTAGCATTGGAAAGTCCTAATAAAGATGTTTTTTCAAATACTTCAACTAGTTCATTGACACCTTGACTACCAACCTCACTTTCAGCTAAAAAATCACGCATGAAACCGATCATTTCTTCGTTATTTCCTGTGAGTTTGAATAGTGGTTCGATCATAGCGATTGCTTTTTCACCGACACCTTTTTCTTTGAGTTCTTTAACTACACCATCCTCACCGATTTTGTCAAGCTTATCTATAGCAACCGTCATTGTAACGATATTCTTTTCTTCATTAGTGATTTCAGCAATTCCAGAAAGAATTTTTCGGTTATTAATTTTTATACTGAAATCAGGAATCTTTAGTGAGCTTAATACTTCATCAAAAATCTGTATAAAGTCAACTTCAAATAACAACGAGTCATTACCTACAACATCTGCATCGCATTGATAGAATTCTTGATATCTTCCTTTTTGAGGTCGATCAGCTCGCCATACGGGCTGAATTTGATAACGCTTGAATGGAAATGTTAATTCGTTCTGATGTTGAACTACGAAGCGTGCAAACGGCACAGTTAGATCGTACCTTAATGCTTTTTCTGAAAGCGAGTTCGCAAAACGTGGAAGGTTACTATCTTTTAACGCTTGAATATCGGCTTTTTTCACCTTTTCTCCTGAATTTAATATTCTGAAAATGAGTCGGTCACCTTCTTCGCCGTATTTACCCATTAAAGTTGAAGATAACTCAAAAGACGGTGTCTCAATAGGTGCGAAACCATATTTTTGAAAAGTCCTTCTGATAGTGTCGTAGATATAGTTCCTACGATGTACCTGATAGGGCAAGAAATCCCTAGTTCCTTTTGGAATACTTGGTTTTTGGGCCATTAATTTACAATTTACACAAAAGTAAAAAAACCGCACCAAAATGGATGCGGTTCTTCAATTTTAGCAGAGCTAAATTTTATTCAAAAGTATTCTTTAGTGTTTTCTCAATGAATTCACCTACTACAGGCAATGGTTTTTTCTCACCATTTGACGCGTTGATAATTCCAATGATTAGCAAGCCTAATATAGCTAAATACATGAGCGGGAATAATATTCCACTCAATGTTAAACCTAGACTCCAACTGATTGCAGAGAGAATAGCCGTTAGTATTGAAAGACCGATCATCAAACCTATTGATGCGATTATCAAGCCTAAAGCTTGCCTTAGGTGATAAGCTCCAAAACTTTTAGCCTCATCTTTTTTATCACTATTCATAACAATAGCAATAATAAATCCAATGAGCGTGACATAGGCAACGATACCTACCGTTTTATCTACGTCATTTCCTACTTTTTGTGTCATTTTATATGTGTTAAATTGATTTGATAATAATCACTCTGCCAATACTTTGAAAGCAGTTCTTCTGTTACGCTGATGATATTCTTCCTGCAGATCTTCATCGCTCAAATCATTAATGTATTTCGGTGTAAGTTCAATTTCATCACCTGAATCATTTGTAACAATTGCAGGCTCAGTTTCACCTAAACCATTCGGTTGTAATCTGCTTCTAGATATACCATGGTCAACTAGATAATCTACAACACTTTGTGCCCTTCTTTCAGACAAGCTGAGGTTATATGCATCTCTACCTCTCTCATCCGTATGCGATCGAATTTCGATCTTTAGATTAGCATTCAGTTCAAGGAACTCTACCAATTTATCCAGTTCTGTTTTTGATTTCTCTCTCAACGTAGCTGCATCAAAGTCATACTCGATACCTTTGATTTCGATTTCACCTGTTGGTATTCTAGTTAGAAAGAAATCTTGAGTAATATTTGTAGACTCTACGATTCCAAGTGTATTCTTGATATTCGCATCAGCAAAATATTTCTTCTTAGTAGACTTAATGAAATACTCCTCATTCACACGAAGAGTTCTTTCGTAATATCCTTCTTCATCAGAAGTCAATACAACAGGCTCCAAAGTACCACGAACATCCTTAAATGTAACTGAAGCATTTGGGATTATTTCGTCAGTATCGAAGTCATAAACATAACCACTAATGGTGATTTCAATAGAAGGTCGTTCGATACGGTAAACACTTAAACAATGCATATTTAATGTTCTTAAAGAATCACAGTCACCACAGTTATCGCGGTCAGAGGAAAAGTATCCTTCTTGCATATCATCACCCCAAATAAAATAGGAGTCGTCTCTTTCAGAATTCACAGGTTTTCCAACGTTTACTGGAGCGCTCCACCATTCCGTAACAGGGTTGATTGTTGTTTTGAATACATCTTGACCTCCAAAACCTATATGTCCTTCCGAAGAGAAGTACAAAGTCTTTGAAGGGTTATGATAGAATGGGGTGATCTCATCTTCCCAAGTATTCACCTGTTCACCTAAATTAATAGGTTCAGTAGTTTCTCCATCTGAATTGATAGTGGTAACCCAGATATCCATTCCGCCTTTTCCTCCAGGACGATCAGAAGCGTAATAGAGTGTTTCACCATCTTCAGCTAGACTTGGTGTCATGGATTTAAATCCATCTTTGTTAACGTCTTCTCCTAGTTTAAAAGGTTCAGTCCATCGCCCGTTAAAGTAACGAGTTACGTAAATACCTGTTTCTTGATGATTGAGATGATTAACTTTTGTGAAGTACATCGCTTTTCCATCAGGAGAAAGTGACGCCCCTCCTTCAATTGCTTCAGAGTTTACATTACCTTCGAACCATTGTGGAGCAGAGAAGGTACCATCTTTCGATCTTTTTGTAAGGTAAACATCACTATTATATTTGTTTTCCGCATGCTCATAATCTTCGGGAGCTGTCGTGTCAATTCTAGCGGATGAAAATAACATACCATCTCTATGATACATCATTCCGAATGAAGTAGTACCGCTATTAATGGTTGAGTCTAGTATCTCAACAGTTGCATTGGTCATATTCTCTTCATCTTCAAGAGCAAAATCGCAATTGCCGATCTTTTCGCGAGATAATTCATGATACAAATTTCCTTCTTCAAGAGATTCCATCATTTTTTCAAAGTGTGTTTTTGCTTCTTGATACTTACCATTTTTCATTAAAGAATAACCATAGAAATATTCAGCATAAGGGAATTCTTCTTTTGGATTCTTGATCGCAACGGCATACCATTTTTCAGCATTTTCATAATCTTTCACTAAACGATATGCGTCAGCTAATTTATGAAGCACTATTAATTCATCATCTGTTTTTGGTTCAACTGGTGGCTCAAAAGATTTTGGCCCTCCCTGAGGATTTGATTTGTAGAATGCTTTTACCCCATAAGGGTGATACATCATGTCTTCATTTCCTCCTGCCAGTCTATTAATTACCTGAGAATAGAAATATACAGCAGATGCATAATTCTCCATTTCCATTTCACGATCTCCAGAGCGGATTAGACTTTTGTTAGTCTGACTGAATCCAAATCCCATAGATACAATCAGCGCAAGTAATGTTACGTAATATTTTCTCATAGTCTTGGACATGTTGGTATTGGATTAGTGATATCTTCGAATAGAATGTAAGTTAAGCTTAACTCTGTAGCACCTCTACCATTTGAGGCTACCTTGAGCGTAGAAATATTGAAATCATATGAAACTCTAGCTTGCCACTGTCCCCATTTTGCTCCAAGGTCCATTATAGCAGCATCAGCGTTTCTAAATGTGAACCCACCAATCAAGAATACATCCGGTCCTTTTAGGTAATAATGGGCCAATGCTGAAATTGTTATTTCCTGAGCTTGTTCTTGCAGCTGAACGAAAACTTTTGGAAGTATCGATAATCGCTCTGTTATGCCTATTCTGGCTCCTGCGTGAATTAAGTAGCGCATAGGTAATCTATTTCCAGATCCCAAGAATGACTCTTCCGGAGTTGATAAGTGAAAAGCACTAGCACCAATAAAAGGATTAACTCTAGAGCCGGGTGCAGCGAAAAAATAAAGAGCCCCTGCATTAAAATCTGGTCGCAGTACACTGGAGTTTTGAAAAGCTTCACCCGAACTTAATCCAGTGTTGAATCCTCCCCCTGTTGCACTCGCTTCATATTGTGCACCCCAAGTCAAAGCATTTTGGTCAAATGTTTTATGGAAACCTCCAGCTGATACTCCTAATGTAAGTCTATGAAACTTACTTTTTGAAAGTGGAATGCTATATGAAGCCGAAGGTAATATCTGAGCTGCATTATAAGCTCCTGCACCAGCACGATAATTCAATGCTTGTATACCAAGACTCCAGCGGTTATTAAGTCTTGTGTCGTAAGAAATTAATGCTGTTGTAAAAGGTTTAGTAGCAACTGCTGACCACTGCGTACGATAGTGCATGTGGAAGCGGTGTTTACCTTCAAACATTCCTGTAAGAGCCGGGCTTGTATTCAGTGCAGCAGCATCATATTGTGACAGGTGAAAATCCTGACCTGTAGAGAACTGTGCAGCAGTAACCGTAGCTAACAGTAGTAAAAACTTGCTAAATCGATTCATATATCAATCTTATCTGATTAGTGATGTGTCTCCTGATAATTCATGTTCTGTTCCATCTGAGGTAGTCGCTCGAACAGTCCAAACATAAACTCCGATTGGTTGATCTATTCCTTTGTAGGTCCCATCCCATCCAATTGAAGCATCGTTTGAAGTAAATATTACTTCACCCCAGTTGTTAAATACTTTGAATTCTAGTGTCTCATAAGGGCCTCCATACACAAACAAAAAGTCATTTGAATTATCACCATTTGGAGAGAATCCAGAAGGAACGTTTGGAGGGAGATAAATATTTACTATAGTAGAAGTAGTATCTAAACATCCGTTTTGGTCTTCAACTGCGAGTATTACATCATAATCATCACCTTCATTGTAGTTATGTGATGGGTTCTGATCATTTGAGAAGTTCCCATCGTCAAAATCCCATTCCCAATTGGTAATAGGGAAATCACTAGTCGTTTCATCTGTGAAATTTATGTTTTGAAAAACATAGGCAAACGGAGGGTTTGCAGAGAATGCTGCAACTGGACCAGGAAATATTGTTACCAAATTCGTGAGAGAATCCACACATCCTTCTGATGAAGTAACAATCAATTGAACATTATAATCAGCTGCGTTATCATATTGGTGTAAAGGATTTTCCTCACTACTAGAATTGCCGTCACCAAAATTCCATTCCCATGAAGCAACTGAACCTCCTGTTACCTCGCTTGAATCAAAATATTGTGTGCCTCCATTTAAACAAGGAGCGGGTGTTGAGAAAGAAACATCTGGAAGATAGAATGTTGACACTTCTTGCGTCAATGTATCTGAACATCCATTTTGAGAGAAGACTATAACTGTTATGTCATTTGTATCAACATCTGGTATAGTATAAGATGGGTTTGCATCTGTAGAGAATTCATTCCCCCCATAACTCCACGAGTAGTTAGTCACTGGATCCGTAGAAACAACTGTGCTAGTAAAGTCTGTAGCGACTCCATAACACTCTTCTGTAAAAGTGAAGTCAATATCTGGTGATGGAAGAACAGTTACATTTATTGTGTCTCGTTGTATTTGACAACCTCCATTATCTGTGGACTCAAAGTAAATGTCAACAGAACCAAAAGCAAGATCACCAGCTCCGTGGTTGTAAATAGTAGCGTTTGAAGTGTCTTGAGTAAATTCACCGTCACCAGGTGTAGACCAAATACCCCCACCGGTGGTTGAGTTTCCATCAAGTGAAACAGGGTTGCCTGCACAAATAGTATCAGGGTATACAAGTGAAATTGATGGTGGATCAAAGAATTCTACCCACAAGGAATCTAAGTCACCGATACAGTTTCCATTAATGATTGTTTGAATGTAAATTAAAACAGAATCTGCGGCAACATCTGCCGCACTCGGTATATACGTCGTACTTGCAGATAAAGAATTAGTGAATGTTCCCGATCCAGAAGGTAAACTACCCGTTACAAACCATTCTACTCCTCCCGAGAAGTCGAATGTTGCATTTAATGGTACAGAACTCGTATCAGCACATACCTCTATGTCATCTCCAGCATCAACCGTCGGGCCATCAATAAAGTCAATCCTCAGTGTATCTTGATTTGAAGGACAGAATCCGTTACCTGTGGATGATAGAATTAATTCTGTAAATCCGTTGTCAATTTCGGCTTGCGTAGGATCATAGTTGGCATTTAAATCTGTTGTGTTTGGGTTAAATGTTCCTCCATCTCCTACCCAAATACCTCCTGAGGCATTTGCAATTACCCCATTCAAGTTAATGTTAGGGTTGTTGAAACAAGCTGTAGTATCGGGGCCAACGTTTGCATTTGGTAACCCCTGAATGAAAATGGTATCCGTTATCGTATCAAAACATCCAGCGTCAGTGCCTACAATCAATTCAACAATTAAATCGCCAGAGTTGTTGAAAACGTGTCCTGGGTTGGGAACCGTACTTACTGGGGAGCCATCACCAAAGTCCCATTGCCAAGAGTCAACGACCATAGAGCCGACGGTTGTAGAGCTTTCAGAATAATTCACAGCATTACTGATACACGTAGAGTCTTCAGGATCAATTACTGCAGTTACACCTCCCATAACTAAATCGTAGTAAGCAGTATCCGCACAAACAGTGTTGTATTGAGCAATTAGCATAATCGTGTAATCTCCAATAGCTGAATACGTATGAGATGGTTCAAAAGCTTGAACACCTGGAGAACCATCACCGAAATCCCAATAGAAATCCGTTGCACCCGCTGAAGAAGCGTTGATCATGTCAACAGTTGTACCAGCACAACCGGTTACAGGTCCAATCCCTGCATCATCAGCAGGAGGACAGTCAACTACATTGAACTGAAAGTCACGGATAATTACACCTATCTTTTGCCCATTTCGGTATTCTTCACATTTTATACCTACAACGAACTGACCGATATCCTCTGGAATACCAGATAATAATCCTGTTTGAGGGTCAATAGTTAAGAGTGTACCAGAATTGTTAAGAGGGTTATTTACACCGTAATTTACTTCCCATGGCACAGGAGTGAATACAATATTATCTGGTATAGGGTTTGCATTAAATGCAGGAGCGTTTTCTTGATATGGTGTATAAAGCGAATATACTAGTGAATCCCCATTCGCATCTGTAGCAGAATGGTCAAAATCCACATCTTCACCTTGACAAACAAATACGGGTGGGAAATTAACCCAAGTAGGCGATGAATTGGTTAGCCAAACTGAATTGTTAGGAATATATGTATGAAACATCTCAGTTACATTGAGTGGATTGACTAAGTTTTGGATAGATCCGTTTCTACAGCAAATCCCCCAATATAAGTGGTAACCAGTGTTAGAAGGAGGTAGGTTTACAGTTGCTGAAAATACAGCTTCCTCCACACAGATTCCTGGATCTACAGCACAGGAATCTATTGCTGGGTCTAATTCAATGATACCTAAACGAGGCATGTTAAACCCGAGTGATGTAGCAGCTCCGTTACCCAATCTGGCAGTGATGTTTACAGATGTCGGAAAGGCGGCATTACCAGGTCCACAGTCACGATAAAGCTTCAATTTGACGTTGTAGGAAGATCCACCTAAATGTTCATAAGTTAAACTTCCACCTACAATGTGAGTAGCATTTCCTTGGAATAAAATAAACATCAATGATGCTAGCAGCAGTAGATATTTCATAATGCAAGTAGTATTTCGTTTGATTAAGCAAAATTAATGTTTTTTTTGATTAACTACCAAATAACGGGGATAAATAGGTAAAATCTTGGGATTAAAATTTATCGTGTAATTTTTTTACTTAATTTTGCATCAACGGTAGAGTCAATTCTTCCGTTATAATCAATACACGAAATATAAACTGCTATGAAACAATTACTACTATCAACACTTTGTTTTTTGGTGATAGCCACTGCCACTTTTGGTCAAGTTAATATCTTATGGGAAAGTCGTTTCGATAATAATGGGAATGATGATTACAGTGAGGATATTGTGATCGATAACTCTGGTAATTCTTACGTCGTTGGTACATCTTTTAATGGTACTCAATTTAATATTATAACGATTAAATACGATGTCGATGGTGTAGAGCTATGGAGTGTTACCCATGATGGTCCAGCAAGTGGATTGGATCAAGCTGTCGGTCTTGTAGTTGATAGTAATGGAGA
>CBFHXS010000009.1:0-46915 GCA_965659845.1 Brumimicrobium sp. | reverse complement strand
ACCGAAAGCATAGTATGGATAATCAAGTTTACGGTTAACTTTCTTATCACGGTTTGTCAAGTAAAAGTGCTTGATTTTACCATTTAGACTTTCTATTTCACTAACGTCAATAACAGAGTCACGAGCCTGGATTTGCTGTTTACTGTTAATTACGATCTTATAGATATTTTTCTCTTGAATGACTACATCATTCGGAGTCTCGACTTTCTTTGGAATCGTACGCAGATACGCCGTATCTTTATCCATTGTAGTTGTTACAAGGAAGAAGATTAGCAGCAAGAAGGCGATATCCGCCATCGAACCTGCATTTATTTCCGGTGCTTCGCGCTTTGCCATCCTTTAAATGTTTCTTACTAGTTTCATAATGAATCCCATGAACAATGCCAAGACAGACCCAATTGTCATGCCAATGATTGCCGTCCAAATACCTGCGTGAGTGAAGTTCATTGTTGACTCACTCGCAGTAATGTTTCCCTGAACACCTAAAGATTCAACTGTATCAGTTGTTCCTGCAGAGTAAAGAATAAAGAATATTACTGCTGCGATAATGATACCTAATATTGATTTGATTGCATTACCAGGTCTTGTAGCAAGGAGAACACCAAAGAAAACAAGTATCAAAACAACTGCTGCAACTATAGCAATAAAGCTAATATTGGTTGCTGCACTGAAAGATACACTTTCCATGAAGCTCTGTTTAACTGGCTCTGCGCTATCAGCATTAACTCCTGAACCCATCACCATCAATCCCGCTATCAGGGCTGGTGCGATGATAATCACCTTAATGATGATTCCCAGAATGTTTAGTTTTTTTTCACTTCCCATAATATAATGGTTGTTTAATTTTCAATCCGTTAATTAATCCTTTCGAAAAGTACAGACTGCTTATTTAGCAATCTTATACTTGATCATCATATCAACCAATGTGATAGATGCATTCTCCATTTCGTTTACAATTCCATCAACTTTAGAAACGATGTAATTATAAAAGATCTGAAGGATGATCGCTGCGATCAAACCGAATACAGTTGTCAAAAGTGCTACCTGAATACCACCTGCAACCGTAATTGGAGATACCTGACCATCTTCAACGATTTTCTCAAAGGCCTGGATCATACCGATTACCGTACCCATGAAACCAAGCATTGGTGCAAGAGCGATAAATAATGAAATCCAAGAAATTCCTTTTTCTAAAAGTCCCATTTGAACTCCACCATAAGCAACAACTGTTTTTTCAACAGCCTCAAGTCCTTCGTCAGTTCTTGACAAACCTTGGTAGAAAATAGAAGCAATTGGACCTCTTGTATTTCTACAAATTTCTTTAGCTTCTTCAACTCCACCGCTTGCAAGAGCATCTTCAATTGCAGCAACAAATTTCTTCGTGTTGATAGAAGAAAGGTTAAGGTAAACAATACGCTCAATACAAAGAGCAATACCAATGATCAATGCGATCAATACTATACCCATCCAGAAAGGATCACCCTCAATGAACTTTTTCTTCAAAGTAGAAGTGAAGCCTGACTCTTCGATAACCTCTT
Organism: Brumimicrobium sp.; assembly: GCA_965659845.1. Classification (GTDB taxonomy): domain Bacteria; phylum Bacteroidota; class Bacteroidia; order Flavobacteriales_D; family Crocinitomicaceae; genus Brumimicrobium. The sequence continues at coordinate 45,377 of CBFHXS010000009.1, read as the reverse complement.
CTTCAGCGCTTCCTTCATCAGTCGATGTTTCAACTTCTTCGTTTGCTACTGGAGCGTTTTCTTCCGAATCAGCAGTTTCAATCATGGAATCACCTTCCATGCCTTCCGCTATTTCTGTACTATCCTCATCCATTGCTGGATCTTCATCCGCGAATGAGAAATTACTAAAACCGAACGTCAACATTCCGGCTACAACTAAAGAACTAACTATTTTTTTCATGTTCCAAAGATTAAAAATTAATCGTTTCAATAAAATTATTAATATTTCAAATTTAATCAAAAATTTACAAGTCCAATGGCGGAGAGAGAGGGATTCGAACCCTCGGTTCCGATACAATCGGAACACTCGCTTTCCAGGCGAGCCAGTTCAGCCACTCCTGCACCTCTCCAAATCAAAGGACTTGTTCCTTTTCGACGGGCTAAAGTACAAAAAAATATTTATCCAAGGGGCAATGCATTGGCGTTCTTAATAATTCCGTAATATTTAGTTTATTAAAAGGGTGGAACTGTTGATTAATCAGGGATAATAACCGTGATTAGGGGGTGTTTTTTTCAAATGTTCTTTCAATGAATCATTTTTTTCGAAAAAAACGCATGGACTTGGTTTTTTGAAAGTAAAAACTACGCTTGATTTTTCTCACCTGCCAAAGACTGAACGAACAATTCCTTAACTTCTTCGGTAGAGGAGCAGTTTCCTAGTAAATACATTATTTTGGTAATCGCTGCTTCTGTAGTAATGTCATTTCCACTTATCACTCCAAGTTTATTAAATGTAGTGCTGTTCGCGTATTTACCTTGCTCTACACTACCCGTATAACATTGTGTCGTATTGATCACAATACCTCCATCTTTGATATACTTTTCTATTAATTCGTGGAAATCAGTATTGTTGGGAACATTGCCTGAACCAAATGATTCGATTACTACAGCTCTTGTTTGTTCTATATCGAATAATCGTTCGTAAACTTTTATAGAAAATCCAGGAAATATTTTCATCAATGCCACACGATCATCCATTTTCGGGTTGAAGTGCAGTTGGCGCTTTCGTGTTTTAAGCAATGCATTAGTATCATAGCGGATGTCAACACCAGCTATTGCCAACTCTGGATAATTTGGGGATAAAAATGCTTCAAATGCATTGGCTGAAACTTTCGTAGTTCTATTGCCTCTGTAGAGTGAATACTCAAAATAAATGGCTACTTCACTAACAATAGCATTTCCTTCATTGTTCTTTGCTGCAGCTATCTCAATAGAAGTAATTAAGTTTTCTTTACCATCGGTACGAATTGTTCCTATAGGCAATTGAGATCCTGTGAAAATTACAGGCTTCTTTAAACCCTGCAACATAAAACTCAAAGCACTTGCTGAAAAAGCCATGGTGTCGGATCCATGTAAAACAACAAAACCATCGTAGTCTTCGTAATTCGATACGATTAGTTGAGCGATATCCTGCCAGATCATCGGATTCATATCAGAGGAGTCAATTGGCATGCCTAGAGATACAGCGGTTAAATCCATATCCAACTTTGATAATTCTGGAATCTGTTTATTCAAATGTTCAAAGTCAAAGGCAGTCAAAACACCTGTTTCAGGATGTTCTATCATTCCTATTGTTCCTCCCGTGTATATGAGTAAAACTTTTGATTGCATTTAAACTACTTGATTTTGAATATTTCTAACGCATTTTGACTCGTAATGTTTCCAATTTCTTCTTCATCAATGCTGTAAATGGAAGAAAGCTTTTTGGCAATCAAAGGTATATAGGAACTTTCATTTCTTTTACCGCGAAATGGAGTAGGAGTCAAATAAGGAGCGTCTGTTTCAAGAACGAGGTGTTCAGGTCCAATATTTTCAATGGACTTATCGAGTCCACTATTTTTAAACGTTACGACGCCACCAATTCCAAGTTTGAAATTTCCGTAATTCAATATTCTACGTCCTTGTTCTTCTGTTCCCGTAAAGCAATGAAATATTCCAGACAGTCGATCATCATTCTCTGCGTCCAACACCTCGAATATTTCATCAAATGAATCTCTACAGTGAATGACGATTGGCACTTCGACCTCCTTCGCCCACTGAATTTGAGCACGAAAAGCCTCGGTTTGTTCGTTTTGTAGAGTTTTATCCCAATAAAGGTCTATCCCGATTTCACCGATTGCGATATGGCGAGAGGGATCAAAATGGTTCTTTATTCTTTCGAGCTGTAATGTCCACTCTTTTTCCACATCGCATGGATGGACTCCCATCATTGAATAACATATGCCTGGATATTTCTCAACGAGTGCTTCCATTCCTTCTATACTTGACTCATCTATATTTGGTAAAAACAGTTTTTTAATACCAGCCTCCAAAGCACGTTGAATCATTTCATCACGATCTTCATCGAATTTTTCAGAGTATAAATGAGCGTGTGTATCAATATAGGTCATTATTTAGCTTGTTTTGAGCGAATTCGTTTGTAGATTTTGATTCCTATCATCAGTCCGATTGCCACAGCGAAGAAACCAACGGTTCCTTTAATCCAGTTCAATTGGTCCTGCATCACCACAAGAAAAACGATAGATACCAAGGCTAAAGTAGCGACTTCATTCCATAGTCGTAAACCATTACTTTTCCAGTTGAACTTACCCTTGTTAAGATTAAACATGATTTTTTGACACACAAAATGGTAGATCAATAAAAGCCCTACAAAAGAAAGTTTAAGATGCATCCAAGGTAGTTCTATATAAAAAGGCGCTTTGACTAACATCCATATGCCAAAAAGTAAGGTTAAAATCATCGCTGGAGTTGTGATGATCCACCAAAGTTTTTTCTCCATGATCTCAAATTGATCGGAGAGGATGTTCTTTGCTTCTTCAGACCTTTTTTGTGCCTCTGTGTGATAGATAAACAAACGGACAATATAGAAAAGTCCGGCAAACCAGCTTACCATAAAGATCAAATGCAAAGATTTTGCTACTGCGAAACTCATAGGACAAATGTAAGGAGTTATTCAAACTTATAGTAGCGTCGTAATAAAAGTTCTGATAGAATCGTAACAAGATTGATGAAAAGACGGTTCTAAATTCTACTTTCAACCACTAATTATGTGTTACCTTTGCAAAAAAAATGTAGTAGTATGAATGCAAAAACACCTTCAGAATCTAAAACGATCTCAACTCAAGTAGTTCTTCCTAATGACACGAACCCGCACGGAAACCTATTTGGTGGTCAGTTATTGGCTTGGATGGATGTTACTGCTGCTGTATCGGCTCAGCGTCATTGCAGACGAGTTGTGGTAACCGCTTCTGTAAACAACGTTTCTTTTGGTAAACCAATCAAGGAGTCTTCGGTAGTTACTTTGGAGGCAACTGTTTCAAGAGCTTTCCGCAGTTCGATGGAAGTTTTTATAGATGTATACGTTGAAAATCAGGTGTCAGGAAAACGTGTAAAGCGCAATGAAGCAATCTATACTTTTGTTGCTGTTGATCAAAATGGCGGACCTATCAGTGTTCCAAAAATTGAACCTGAAACGGCTGAAGAAATCAAGAGATTCGACGGTGCACTTCGTCGAAAGCAGTTGAGTTTAATTTTAGCAGGTAAGATGAATCCTTCTGATGCCACGGAGCTTAAGAAGTTATTCACGGAGAATTAATTCGAAAAGAATAAAAAAGAGCGATTTCCATTAGAAATCGCCCTTTTTTATCTTATAAATGTATTTTATCGTTTGATAAATTTCATCATTTGTTGTTTGCCTTGATAGCTTATTGTAATAAAGTAAACTCCAGTTTTAAAGTTATTTACATCAATATTCGGAGTTAAAGGTGAAGAATATATTTCCTTACCCATAACATCGCTTATGATGACTTTACCCTCTTCTATACCTTCAATGTTTAATACACTAGAAACAGGATTCGGATAAATACTAATTTCAATAGCTTCGTCCTCTTGCACTCCAACATTGCATCCAGAATTACAGTCAGTAACAGTAGCGTCAACATTCCCTGTGTTAATGTCAAAAATGCCCATCCCTGAATTGTCGCAAATATCTAGACTGCCTAAAACATCTCCTATGTTTGAGCTAGCATTGGTAATACAGAAAACACCAGTTCCTCGGATCGTGTCTAATGTAGAAAAGTCGTTTCCTATTTCAATTAAACCATTGTTTATAATGACTGCTGTATCACCATCACTGGTGTTTAGAAGATCACTACCAATGCGAAGATCTCGGCCTGTTGCAATATTCAGAATACCTCCATTTAAGACGTCATTATTGATGATCATATAAGATGAACCTGTGATGTTTACTGTTCCTATCGTTCCGAAATCATTTGCTGTTATATTTCCCGCAGATGAATTGATTACACCTTGTTGACTATTGTACAATGAGTCAACAGTCAGGTATCCTGTATTATTTACCATACCTCCTTCATTCAGAAAGTCACCATTACTATATGTTCCTTCATTCATAAACATACCTTGGATGAGTGTACTGTCTACATTTTGTGTTAAGCCATGGTTCATAAACATTGAACCAGCACCAACGTATAATGCGGTGTCTAGACTGAGGTCACTGTGATTATGACCTTCGGCTCCATTGGTAAAAGAGAAGTTTGTCAATTCGGAAACTCCATAATTTGTAAAGGTTGCACCACCGCCGTCAAAAAGAATTGATCGATAGTTGTTGTCTTGAATGAATGAAGCGCCATCATTGATCGTGATTGATCCTCCGGCAGTTACAGCCCAATCAGAATTCATCACAACATTGTTGTTAATCGTGATGTTATCATCAGGTGTTGGGATGCATGTGCAATCCCAGGTAAATGGGTTTGTTGCATTACCATCGCTTACAGAAGTGATGTTTTGTTGAGCAATTGCGCCCATTCCCAGTGCAATACCGGTAACTAGCAAGTAGATTTTTTTCATAGTGTAAGTTTTTATTCGTCGTTAGAGTTACAATAAATATACCATTTTATCAGACGTATTCCTACAGGAAAAGGTTGACTAACTCACTCCATTTAATTCTTCCTGAGACCTGAGGGATTATTTGGATTTGAAATTTCAGATGATTCACTTCAGACGTTGCATTTGCCTTAATATTTAATTGCGAGCTTTTGAATGTAAATTCAATTATGTCATCCGCAGGTATTCGTCTAGAGCTCTTAGGAATTGCTCCGATTATTAATTCATTTTCTAAAAATGATGGATTCATCGCTGGCAGAAGACCTACATTAGTACTGCCATTTTTAGAGTTAATATTTTTCTGCTTTAACAATTCTTCATATAATTCTTTCGGGTCACTTGAAGAAAATATTAAACCTACATCTCTGACCGTATCTTCTTGAATAACTGTTTTTTCAATTTGATTAAAGTTTTCATCAAACTCCGTAACCATAGTTTTTGTTTTCATGGTATTTATGCCTCCAAAGTTAAAGGCAAACTGACCAGACCATAACTCGCTCAATCGTGGGTAATTAATCAAACCTCTGCTGTAAGCATTTTCAAGCCGTCCTTTTAAATATTCATTTTCATATTGTCCCCATCGTTCTCTATTGACATTTAAATAAGCAGAGATTACATCTTCATTTGTAGGGTAAATACTTATTTCATTTTTATTCAGCTGAACAGGATGGTCTTTACCTCTTTTACAAAACCAACTTCCTTCAAGTGTCAATATCGAGTCGTAATGGTAATTACCAACAATATATTCAAGACTATCAAATTCTTTATTGGCAGTTGGGTTTAAAATGAAAAAACGTTCTTCTTTTAGCAACTTTCGAGCAGTATTTGAAAGCGAAGGAGAATGCTCAAGTTTATCAAGATCACCTTGGATTAGTTCTATCCAATGGTCTTTTATGCGTATTGCGATGTTGTATTCTTTTGAGAAATACATTGAAGTATCCAAGGAGTCTCTTTCGAGCTCATAAAAAGCTGAAAACTCATCAAACGTACTTTTTAGTTTCTGTTTATTTGTAACCTGAAAGTAGATCGATCTTTTAAATGTATCTCTAGTTTCTAAGCTGTAATAAACCTTATCCAAGCGAATACCAGCATTTTTCAAGACATTTGAAACCTCTTTAAAATAACTTTCTGCCAGACCAAAAGTCCTAAAACGATCGCTTATCGAGCGTCCATCATTTAAAATTTGGTTTAAGTTGAATACACCTAGAACCTGACGTTCCTCAATTTGATTCAGAATTGAGAAGGAATTAATTCTTTCACTAGATTGTCTAGCGACAAAAAAGATAGCGATAGTTAGCAGAGCAACAAAAATAATAATCAGCTTCTTATGCATGATTGGATCAATTCCTTTTAGACTTAGTCCATCAGAGTGTCAATAACATCTAATAGATAAAACATACCGTTTTTATAGTTTTTGCTGTAACGAAAAGAAGCAGTCATTTTTTGATACTCATCAGTTACTTCAGCCATCTTCAGTTCTATTTCTCCTGTTTTATCCTTCAAAGCCTCGATGAATTCTCGGTCACTATTGTTTGCTGAAAATGTCATCATGTCATTTGGCATCTGCTCCATATCCATATTCGCATAGACAAGTTTAGTTTCTTTGATAGATCGCATTAACTCCTTGTCAATGTTTTTATCATACCCATTGAGGTGATCTTGAACTAAACTTTTATCATTTGTGACAATGATCATAGACTCTTTGACAGCGACATAAAATGGAGTCCCTCCCATTGGGCCTTTTTTGATTTCGTAATATCCTTTATGCTTGGCAATTTCTTCATCTGCAAACGCACAAGCTGCTTTCATGTATTTTTCTAATAGATACGCCTTTTTTGTAGATATCGCCCAAGTCATAATTGGAATAAGGTCCTGATATTCTTCCTCTCTATCCGTGTATTCAAATGTTTCTTCGTCGTAATCATAGGTGGTCTTTACCAAAGTCATTTCCTTCATACCATTGTATGACAGAATCATATTTGCCCCGTAAACCTCTGCAACTGCACTTTCATCAACGATTTCATCTATTGTTGACCAGATCGCCGATGCTAAAAGGTACTCTGGTTTCTCGGACTTATCAAGAACTGGCATGTATAATTTTTTGATTTCCTCATAGGCGCCTAACATGTTCATGTTATAGGCAGCAACACCTTGAGAGTATGAAGGGATATATTTGATCAATTCTTCATTGAAGTTTTTATCCATTGCGGATTTAGTGACCTGCATCACTTTTTCGTCTCCATGTGTCAGCCATTCGATGTTCATTCCTTCTTTGGTCATATTCATATGTGCAGATTGCCATACATTGTTAGAGAATTGACGAACATAACCGAGCATAGGATTGTATCTGAAGATATCATCACGATAATCATTCATTTTGGAAGGGTCGAGATACATGGATCCGTCAGATGCAACAGACATAGTGCTTTTAAAGTTTTCATTTGACTTGAGTAGTCCATTTCCATCAGTGCTAGTCTTAAAGAAATCTTTTTTCAAGCGTGTCTTTTCTGCTCTCTTCACGGAGTCCATAATTCTGCTGTATTTTTCCTCCATTGATTCCTCTTCCTCTTCAACAATTTCCTTCTCTATTGTTTCATCGTAACTTTCTGCTTCTACCTCTTCTACAGCCTCTTCAATTAACATGGGCGCCTCTACGGCATCTTCATAGTCATAATAATAACTGTAAGGCCTCTCCCATTTATTAGCGTCGAAAATACTATCTGTTATTTTTCTGAAATAACGTTTATTCCAATCAAACTCAACACGTGTGAAAGTTTTTTTGTGAATGAATCCTATGCTTCTTTCTGTTTCTGAATAGCCTTTCGATTTGATTTCGGTTGTAAATTCTCTTCGGATCTCTTCATTGGAAATAAAAAGTGCATTATCTTTTAAATCTACACTTGTTCCAACAAATTCATAAGCGTCGTGAGTTCCTGTATAAACGGCGATCTTTCCACGATAATTTATTCCAAGGTCATTGAGGGAAACCTTTTCTTGGTTTGAACCAGAAAATTCTCGAACCAGTTTCTGAATAAAGTCGTAGTCATCCATTTCTGAAATACTCATCGATTTCGTTATACGGCCAAGATCTGCTGAAAACACCATGTAGGCTGTACTTGGAATGTTTTGAACTGCTTGTGAAAAGGATATTGAAGAAATGATAAAGCTAAATAAAAGTAAACTTAGGTGTTTCATAAAAATCTATTTCCAACAAAGGTAAGATTTAAAAATAGAAGAAATTAATTTGTAGTAAATAGTCTCTATGGAACCAGGGTGACTTGATAATCGAGGATTTTTGGATCGTTCATGATCTCGATTGGAGATATCATTAACATACTTGCTTTTTTATTTTTCGCAATGCGCATTTTGGAATTACTGACAGATTTAATGTTTTGATCAAAACGTTGAATGAAAACGCATTTTCCCTCGGCAAGCTTGCCGTAATCCTCATCTTCCTGCACTTTGTTTTTAAACTTGCTGTCAAGGTTCTCTGATAACTGACGTTTATAGATATTATTTACGAATTCAATTTTTATCTGATCAAAACTACTTACGTCTTTTTTATCCTTACTCCACTTTTTACTGGACTGAATAAGGGCGTTTTTAAGAGCGGGAAGTGAATCAAATTCACAATTGAATTTAAGGATCCAAGCGTCCGTTGATAGTGACCCATTTGCATTAGAGATACCGTCATATTGATTCATGCAACTGATAAAATCAACTACTTCGCTTTTCATTTCAGCACTTGATGGAACTTTTTTTCCATCAATAGAGTCTAGAGCCATAACTGAATTTAGTCGTGTTTGACTAGCACTCATGTTTAGCGTCAATTTGTATTCGCCTGACCCATCTTTGTGAATGGTGGTGTCTTCAATTAGTTCGAAACAGCCGGAAAGTGCAAATAAGAGAATCACCGAAAAAAAAATGCGTGTGAACTTTGTCATACGCATCGAATAATCAAGAATTGAGCCATAATCTAACTTCCACAATAAAGACATCCTTCATCATCGTAATTGTCCAATTCAGGATTTTCCTCGATTTCTGGTTGTAATTGCTTTTTTAATTCGTAAATCTTTTGTTGAGTTTCACCATCTTCGAAAAGATTACCTGTCAACTGACCTTGTAAGCTCTTGATTTCTGAATGTATTTGTGCTTCTGACATGTGCTTTTTTTTATTAAAATAAACTATTATCATTTAGATAAAAGAAAAAAATGAGCTGATTATGTCAACACTATTGTGTCAGTAACTGATGCTTTTTAGCTATAATGTATTGTTCGTTGTTAATAAAAAATATTCTAAGCTCTGGATTTTTATTATTCTCTTTTTGACATCAAATATTTTACTATCTTCAATATACCTAACTTAAAAATCAACTTGAAATGAAAAGAAAGTGGCTTATAAAAGATGCTCCTGATCTGGCGGTGGTGGAGAGGTTAAAGCAAGAAATGAATGTATCTGAGATCGTTGCACACATGCTAGTGCAGCGTGATATTTCAGATTTTAATGAGGCAAAGGATTTCTTCAGAGGCACCTTGGACAAAATGCATGATCCTTTTTTGATGAAGAACATGAAGGCTGCTGTCGATCGCCTTCAGCAAGCTTTAGAGGAAGGAGAGAAAATTCTAGTTTATGGAGACTATGATGTGGATGGAACAACAGCTGTCGCTTTGTTTTATGGGTTTTTAAGTGAGCACACTGATGCAGTTGAGTTTTATATTCCAGATAGATACAAGGAAGGTTATGGTCTAAGCATCGCCGGTATAGATTATGCTGACAAGAATAATTTTGGTTTGATTGTAACACTAGATTGCGGTATTAAGGCAATTGAGCCGATTCAAAAAGCATCTTCACATGGAATAGATGTGATTGTTTGCGATCATCATACACCTGGGGGTGAATTACCAAATGCAATAGTGCTTGACCCTAAACAAGATGGTTGCAAGTATCCTTATAAGGAGTTATCGGGTTGTGGTGTAGGATTTAAATTGCTTATCGGACTTTGCATAGAGCTTGGTTTAGATCAAAACCAATTACTTGAAAATTTAGATCTTTTAGCCATTAGTATAGGAGCGGATATAGTTCCAGTAACTGGAGAAAACCGACTACTGGTTCAATATGGTATGGCTCAGTTGAATAAAGAGCCGAGAAAAGGGATTGACATAATGTTGAAGTTAGCCAAAAAAGAACGCCCATTAACACTTACAGATGTAGTTTTCACTATAGCTCCTAGAATTAATGCCGCTGGTCGGCTTGGAGATGCAAAACAGGCTGTAAGCCTTTTGATAGGGGATGAAAATCTAGATTTACCTGAGTTAGCAAAATCAATACACAATGATAATGATGAGCGAAAAACCATCGATAAAGTTATTACTGCTGACGCTCTTTCGATGATAGAAGAAGACGAATTTCATGATGAAAAAGTGACGAATCTAGTCTTTAAAAATGGATGGCATAAAGGAGTGGTAGGAATTGTAGCTTCGCGAATAATAGAGTCATATTATCGTCCGACGATTGTGTTAACACAACCACAAGAAGGGGATGAATGGACGGGTTCAGCAAGAAGTATCAAAGGAGTAAATATCTATGATGTTTTGGAAGACTGCAAACATCTCTTGGAACGGTTTGGTGGCCATTTTTATGCGGCTGGACTTTCATTAAAAGATGAGAATTTGGATGAATTCAAAACTTGCTTTGATGATGCCGTTCGTATACGGTTGGAAAGTGAAACACTGATCCCAGAACAAATTTTAGAAAAGGAGATTTCGTTTCACTCTATTTTTACACAAGGTGAGTCGATACATGAAGTACCAAGATTAAAAAGAATATTAAAGCAGTTTGAACCGCATGGCCCTGGTAACATGAAGCCTGTATTTTTGACTAGGAATATTTATGTGAAAGATGCCAAATTGTTGAAAGGTGAACATTTAAAAATGACATTGGTGGAACCTGGACATGATAAACCTATTAATGCAATTGCATTTTCTTTTCCAGAAGCTTTTGACCTTGTGCAGCAAGGTTCTGTAGATGTTGTCTATACTTTGGAAGAAAATCAATTTCGCGGTAGAACCACTTTACAATTGAATGTAAAGGATATTAGGCCGACTGAGGCTTTGACATGAACAGTTTAGTCTTGCGGATCTTTTGAGGTTCGTATCCCGTCCGGCACATGTAATGTTCGCTGAGGGAAAGGTATGACGATGCTGTGCTGTCTAAATAACCGATCTATTTCAAAACGAATTTCGGATTTATGAAGCTCAACTTGCCAAGTTTGATCTGCCCAGAAGAATAATTCCATTTCTAAAGCATTGTTACCAAAATCATTCATTCTAACAATGATGGTTTCCGTTTTCTTTACTTCAGGGTGACTCAGCGCCGCTTGTTTAAGTAGCTTTCTGACTAACTCAGTGTCTGAACCATATGCCACACCAACTTTAATATTGAATCGAGTTAAGTCAGAGCCGAAGCTCCAGTTTTCCACATGATCTTGCGTTAATGTAGAATTTGGTATGATCAATGTATTTCCATCGCGAGTTTCAATCTTCGTAGTTCTTACGTTAATCTTGAGCACTCTGGCAATCATATCTTCACTGGTAGATGGTTGAACAACGCGAATGATATCACCCACCTTTATGGTTCCTTCAAACAAAAGGATTACTCCGGATACCATGTCTTTAAAAATATTCTGTACTCCAAAACCTAAGGCACCTAAGAAGACCGCAGAACCAGTAAGTAAGAAGTCTAGGTTTTCAAAGAGGATTTGAAGCGTTATAATTACGGCAAAAGTGTAAACAATATATTTGGCTAGCTGAACATATACGAACCGTGTGCCTTCATCAAAGTCATCACTATCCTTAAATCGACGCTCCATATATATGCGAAACACATTGATAATGAATCGACAGATTGCGAATAAAATAACTATTGATATGATATCCATAAAACTCAAGTGGAAGCTTCCAAACTTTGGAATGATATCATATTGCAAAAATGTACGAAGAGAAATTTCATCTTCTTCTAATCGAAACGCTTGAAATGCTAATAAAAAAGCAGATACATAGATGATCTGGTTTAAAATCCTCAATAAAGTAATACGCGTACCTTTGATTTTAAGGTTAGGCCTTTTGAGGTAACGTTTGAGCAAACGTTGAATAATCTTTGAAAGAAATATTGTTGCTATCAATATCGCTAGCCAAATCAATACAATCCAGATGGATGCAGTATATGGGCCAACAGGGAATTCTAAAAATAGCGTCAACATCTTGAAATCATCAGTTTGTACTGCAAATTTAAGTAAAGTTTAATGATCAGAATATGTTATGCAATTAAATGTGGAGTTTCTCGCTTTGTATCTTACCTAAACCCTAAATGATAATTCTATTCAGTTGCTTGGCAAAGCTTCCTTTTATACGATCAAGTTGAATTTGTTCTTTCAATAGCTCATTTACCTTATCATCCGAAAGAATTTCTTCACCTGGTTTGAGTTGCTCTTGGATTTCTTCAATTCTTGCCATGATCTTGGCTTTTTTAAATGAATATAGAGATTCTTTAACTGCTTGTGCTAATTTGTGGATCTCTTCATTCGTTTCTATTCTGAAATCCATGAGCCATTTTCTACTCAATTCATATCTTGGCGACATAAGATTACTGACAAACTTAACGACCTCCTGATCTTCTAAACGCAAAAAGTTTGTTGGTTCATATAATATGTTTTCTTCCATCCCTTGCACACAACGATCAAAGATCTTTTTGAATAAGGCATTGTCAAAATTGAGGTCATCACGTTGCAATTCAAAAACGATTAATTCGGCCACACTTGTTTCAATAATTTCATCATCATGATCTTTAGTTGCTTTTTCAATCTCTAATGCTCTAGATCCGTATAATACAAGTATCCTAACTAAGTCTTGTTCTTGCTCGAAAAATGTTCTGCGTCCCTCCTTTTGCGCTTGTATTTTTTTTGTTTCCGGAAGTGGTTCGGGTTCAACTTCAGGCTGTCGAATCCCTTGTTTCTCATTTTGGAGCTTTCTTCTTATCGCGTTCAGCTCATTGACTAATGTCTGTTCGGCCATTTCAAACTGTTCTGCCGTTTGCTTTACATATACAGAACGAGTAATACTATCTGGAATAAGTGCTATAGATGTGACAATCTCCTTTATGAGTTTTGCTCTTTTCACTGGGTCATCTCCAGTACCTTCAAGTAAGATATCGGTCTTAAATCCAACAAAGTCTTGTTCGTGCTCACTGATGTATTTTTGTAACTCATCAGCGCCTACTTTCTTTGCATAAGAATCTGGATCATCACCATCCGGAAATAGCAGAACCTTTACATTCATTCCAGCTTCAAGAATCAGGTCAATCCCCCTAAAAGAAGCCTTAATTCCTGCCGCATCTCCATCATACAGAACAGTAATATTATTTGTGTAACGCTGAACAAGTTTAATCTGATCTTTCGTTAACGAAGTACCGCTGCTGGCTACTACGTTTTCTACCCCAGATTGTGCTAAACTGATTACATCAGTATATCCTTCAACCAGATAGCAATTATCCTGTTTGATGATCTCAGACTTCGCAAAATAAATTCCGTAAAGGATCTTGCTTTTATTATAGAGTATACTCTCAGGAGAGTTGAAATATTTTGCTACTTTTTTCTCTGTTTGAAGCGTTCGACCTCCAAACCCTAATACTTTTCCCGAGACACTGTGAATGGGAAACATTACACGCCCACTGAAAAAGTCAAAACTTCTTTCGTCTTTTACTTTTGTAAGACCAAGTTGTTCTAGATATTCTTGTTTATACCCTTTCTCAAGCGCAGTTTTAGTGAACGATTTTTCCTTTCTTGGACAATATCCAAGTTGAAATTTTTCTATGATATCTTGGCGAAACCCTCTTTCTTGAAAGTAGGATAAGCCAATCGTTTTTCCTTCATCTGAATTATGAATTGTTTCGACAAAAAAGTCACGAGCATAATCGTTGATGATCTGTAAACTTTCTCTTTCTGAAATTTCTTCCTGCTCTTCAGGAGTTAGGGGCTTTTCCTCTGGAAGTTGAATGTTGTATCGTTCTGCCAACCATCGTAATGCTTCAGGATAGCTGAACTGTTCCATTTCCATTAAGAAGCTAACAACAGTACCTCCTTTACTGGTAGAGAAACATTTAAAGATTTGTTTGGCAGGACTTACCATAAAGGAAGGTGTCTTTTCTTCTGTAAAAGGACTTAGACCTTTATAGTTGGATCCTGACTTTTTAAGTTGGACGTAATCCCCGATCACTTCCTCAATACGAGCAGTGCTCATGATCTCATCGATAATATGTGAGGGGATCCTTGCCATTATTTTACTTTATCAAAGTTTTCAGTTTTGACTAATTGTCCAGATTCATCATAAAATTTCCAATCACCAATACGTTCATCCATTGAATACTGTCCAGAGTACCTAACAATACCAGTAGGATAACGAACTATTATGTGGCCATCTTTTAGTCCATCAGTATACACTGTGATCGAAAGTTCAATACCATCTTGAGTATATAATTTCCAAATTCCTTGACGACGACCTTCTTCATCTTTGCGGCCTTCCATTTTTATCTGTTTATGACCAGGATACCATTCGGTGAATTTCCCATTGCGATCAATAGAAGTTAATGGTCTCTCTTGTTCTACTATTTGAGTATCATCTTTTTCTACCTTCTTACTCTCCTCTGAACAAGCGAAAATTAGAGCTAACAGTAAAGGAAAAATAATGTATCTCATTTCGATAAACTTTTTGGGTTTGTTGTTTTACAAAAATACAGTTTTATTCGTCCCTCTCTAGAAATGTTTTGAGCCATTTTTAGAAAAAACTACGTATCAAAAACAAGAGTTTTCAATCGCTTCTTTTCTTGTTGCAACTCTTGCAATGTCTGCTTGCGATCTACTAAAAGCAACATGTACTGCCATTGATAGCTTACATTCTTCAAATATTTGGCAAACCAATATGTAAATAAACCAGAAAGAGGCATCAGCAGAATATATATGAGTAATGTATACCAGTTAAGGTCTAAAACGTAATATGCTCCAATGGCAAAACCTGCATAAATAACAGGGTAGAGCACAATTCCTACGAGAATCGCTAAAGGGGCAAAATACTCAATATCAGTCGAAATTTTTGGAACCAACCAATCCGCGAATAAATATTGGAAAAGGTTATGAATCACTCCGAATATCGCCATTGGTAAAGCAATAAGCACAAATAGAACAGAGATCATCATTTGTCTGAAGAAAGCTGAAGAACGAAATCTTTTATCTAAAAAATCTGTTCGGATGTGCATCTTGTCGAGCTTCCAGTTGATAGATTTGATCTTTGTTTTGATTTCTTCGAGAAGCCATGGCTGTAATATCTTGATCTCATCCAATCTTCTTGTAATCTCTTTCATTTCTTTCACCTCCTTATTCACTCCCTTTTCACTGCCCACATATTTGGTGTTCATCACTTTGTAGATCTGTTCTACTAGTAACTCTTCATCTTGAGATTCAACCGTAACTAATACATTTTCTAATCTTTTTCGAATCGATGAGGTAAGACGTTGAGAGGCCTCGCGTGGCTTGCGCTCATACTCTTCTTTGTATTCAAGAACACTTCTTGGTTTGTCTATATCGATGAGTATATCACTTCTGAAGCGTTCCTGTTGGGAGTAATTCAAGCCAACAGCGACAATTTGGAGATCAAGATTCCAGTTGTTTCTTTTTTCTGTTTCTAACGCAATTCTTGCAGTTCCTGTTTTAAGCTTTCTGAGTATTCGCTCCTTATAACTCGTGCCTTCTGGGAAAATTACCAGAGTTTTGCCTTTCGCAAGTACTTTGTAACATTCACTAAGCGAATCTTCATTATCGACACCTTTGATTTTCCCTTCTCCTTTTCTATTGATAGGAATCATATTAAGACTGCGCAATAATTTCAACTTGAAAGAGGAATCAAATAGAGTGGCCTTCGCCATGTAATAGATTGGTTGATTGCATGCCATTCCAATCACCCAAGCATCCATCAAAGTGTTAGGGTGATTCGCAACAACGATCATAGGTTTACCTGAGCTTTTCAGGTACTTTTTGTTGTTGATACGAATTTCACTGTAGTAAAGTCGTATTCCGACTCCTATAATAAATTTAAGTATGCGATAGAGCATTTGATACTTTTGAAGTCAAGATAACCAAAATTAACGAATGCGATTTGATTTAAGAGATTTTAACCTTTAGGTAGAGAAAAGGTAAATGTACTGCCAACATCTACGGTACTTCTAACGTTAATTGTTTGTCGATGAGATTCTATAATATGTTTGCAGATCGCAAGTCCAAGTCCAGAGCCACCTTCGTTTCTATTTCTACTTTGTTCCACTCTATAGAACCTTTCAAATAAGCGAGGTAAATCTTTTTCGTTGATTCCAGGGCCATCATCTGAAACCTCTGTCATAATAACCTTGTCCATTGGATAAAAACGGATTACAGTATTACCCTCATCTTTCCCATAGTTTATCGAATTTAGAATTAGGTTGGTCAAAACTTGACTAATTTTACCTTTGTCTGCCATTACGTATATAGGGTCGTAGTTCTTTTGAATTTGAACATTTACCTTTTTTTCAGGCCTATGTTCTTCAGCACTCTCGATGATATCTTTGGTTAATTTTACAAGATCGAATCGGCTTAGGTTTAATTCATAGCGATTAACCTCCATTTTTGTAATTTCATCAAGATCTTCCAGAATAGCAGTCATTCTTTCAGTTGCAAAAGAGGCTCTTTCTAAAAACTTTCGATTAACATTCTCGTCTTCTAGCCCCCCTTCTAGAAGCGTCAAGATATACCCCTGGATACTAAATACAGGCGTTTTAAGTTCATGTGCTAAATTCCCCAGGAAATCTCTTCGAAACTGCGCTTGCTCTTTGAGTTTGGTGATTTCAAGTTGTCTTTCTTTTGCCCATGACTCTGTGTCTTGAACTGCGGCACTCATGATATCCTCCGTCATTGAAATTGATGGGCGATTTTGATCAATTTCATTTCCTTTTCTAATTACACGGTAGATTAACTTCATTTTATCATGTATGAAACGCTCTACAAAAAAGAAGAATATAAGGAACGAAAGCACCATCAAGGCAAGTGGTAAAATCCAGAGTAAATGCACCTGAATTTCAATAAATTCATAGAGAATAAAAAGAATAACGAACACAAGAAGTCCTAAAATAAGACTACCTGAAAGAATTATATGTAATGGCTTTTTACTTTTCACACTTCATTATAGGTGTAACCAACACCTTTTATTGTGCGAATGTAAGCATCTCCAATCTTTTCTCGTAATTTTCTGATATGAACATCTATAGTTCTCTCTCCTACTATTGTATCGTCTCCCCAAACTTTCGATAAGATTTGGTCACGTGGGAATACTTTTCCTGGCTTAGATAGCAGTAATTCTAATAATTCAAATTCTTTTTTTGGCAGCTGTATTTCTTTCCCGTGAAGCAAAAGTAAGAACCGTTCTCGATCGAGAACAACATTGCCATTACTGCTCGATTCAAGAACATTTGCAATGTGTTTTCTCCTTAATAGAGCCTCTATTTTACTCAATAATACTTTAGGTCTTATAGGTTTACTAATGTAGTCATCGCCCCCTGCTTTAAATCCTGCAATTTGAGAATAGTCTTCATTTCTCGAAGTTAGAAAAGCAATGATTGGTTGTTCAATAGATTTGTTTTCCCGAATAGTTTCACAGACTTCCATGCCGTCCATTTTCGGCATCATTACATCCAGTAGAACTAGGTCGGATTTTACGTTTGTGACCAACTTTAAACCTTCTTCTCCATCCGGAGCAGAATGTACATCGTAACCTTCTTTCTTAAGGTTATACGAAATCATTTGTACAATGTCCGGGTCATCATCTATAAGTAAAATTGTTTCTTTCACGTTAACTCTAATTGGTTTGCGACAAAGATAGACTCTCGACCTAGCCTTATTTTAAACCGAGTCTTAATATATAGTTAAGAAAGAAACAGCAATGTTAATTCAGTATTAACCGAGAGACTTATTTCATTGCTTGATGATATACTGTTTGAGTTGGGAACGCCATATCTAGTCCAGCAGCGTTGAATTTCTTGAGTATATTCAGATTCATGGCTGTTTGAGTATCCAAAATATCGGCTTCTTTTCTTATGTAATAGATAAATAGAATTCCCAAGGAGAAATCTCCAAAAGAATTGAAACTTACAAGAACGTTTTCTTCAATTTTATCTTTATGTGAAGCGGATATATCCTTTAATATTTGCATTCCTTGTTCTATTTGTTCAGCGGTCGTTTCGTAGGTTAATCCAAGATTAAGAACGATTTTACGCGTAGGCTCCATATCAACGTTTTCAATGGCGTCCCCAGAAAACATAGAGTTGGGAATAGTAACAATTCTTCCGGCGAGGGTTTTAATACGAGTACTTCGAATTCCAATTTCTGAAACAAACCCGTCAATATCGCCAATTTGTATACGCTCACCAATTTTAAATGGTTTGTCTGCAAATATCATTATTCCTCCAAAGAAATTTTTCACCGTATCTTGTGCTGCCAAGGCAAATGCCAAACCACCAATACCAAGACCGGCGATTACTGCTCCAACATCATATCCTGCGTTATTCAAGCCAACAACGATTCCCATAACCCAAACAATGATTTTTAAACCCTTTCGAAAAATTGGGAGTAATTGATCGTCAAGGTCTGACTCTGTTTTTTCAGTAAGGGGTACAATATATTCTTCGATTAACGCATCAACAAGTCGAGCGATTAACCATGTAAGATTGATTACTAATAGAAAGTTGAATAAGTGATTTACAAATTGTCTTGTGTGAGAATAAGGTATTTCAATTCCGTTTTGAAGATCTTCAGTCGAGAGTTCAGATACAGGATAATTGAGTAGGCTCAATCCATACCAGGCTGCCCATAACACTAACCCAAAAACGACCGGTTCTTCAACTTTATCGACAATTATGTCGTCAAGGTTAGTTTTAGTTCGAGCGGTCATTTTTTTAATGACATTCTTTGAAAGCCAATACAACAATTTAGCAGCAATTATCGCACCTAAAATGATTCCTAAAGAAATGCAGTATTCAAGTAGTGTGTTTCCGTAATATTCTGTTTCCCAAAACTCCATAGTAGTATATTTTAAACAAAACTAAAATAATATTATTCAGTTTGATTGAATATGAAAACATATTTGAATTCAATCTTGATCATAAAAAAAGCAGCAGAACGTATATTCTGCTGCTTTTTTTTTAGAATTTGATTGCTCTATACTTTACCAACAACTCCTTCTGAAACATTAATGATGTGATCACCTACTTTTTCTAAAGATGCAACAATATCATTGTAAATGAGGCCTCCTCTTAGATGTAACTCATCACTTTTTCTTAGATTATCTAAGTAGTCCTTTCTGAGTGCATCGCGCATCTGATTGATTTCATTTTCAATTTCTTTAGCTGGTTCTAAGGAGACTTTATTAGAATCTTCATGTAGATTTGCAATCATTATCTCAAACGCATGATCAACTAGGTCAAACATATTGCCTAGGTTATTGCGTTGATCTGGGTTAAACCATATCTTTTCTTCTGATTTGCGTTCGAGAGTTTTAGAAATTTGAAAGAATATATCTCCAATTCGTTCAAGATCGTTCACTATACTATTCATTCCTCTTATGCGAATTGCCGTATCTCCTGATAGCTCTCCTTCCGAAATTTTATTCAGGTAGTTTGCTACTTCTATCTCAACTCGATCTGTGATTTCTTCATATTTAGAAATCCGCTTGTGAAGTTTTTTCTGCTTTTTTGGGTTTTTCTCGTATAAAATATCTCTTGAGAATTTAGACATGCGACTTGTTAATTCTCCAAATTTCGCGATTTCTTTTTTTGCCTCAAGTATAGATAGATCAGGAGTTGACATATATCCTGATCCAATGTAGTCTAGGTGAAATTCCTCGTCTTGTGCTCCTTTTGATTTTACAGTTCTTTCTGCAATCCGTACTAAATTAGGTACAAACCAAATAAGAATTAATACATTCAATAAATTGAAAGTCGTATGGAAAATAGCTAGTCCAGTGTTAGCGTATTCTGAAGGATTATCAAACGGGCTTCCACTTCCAGTAGCCAACATGAAAGACTCTATTCCGCTAAGAATAAAAGGGAAGAGCAGAACTGCCCAAGTTACCCCTATAATGTTAAACATTGAGTGGATTCTGGCAGAACGTTTCGCGTGCACATTACCAATCATAGATGCAATTTCAGCGGTAATTGTTGTCCCTATATTTTCTCCAAGTATCATTGCTGATGCAACTTCGAAAGGCACAATGCCACCAGCAACAAGTGTCATTGTTAAAGCCATAGCGGCAGATGATGATTGAACGATAACCGTAACCATCGTTCCTAGTAACACGAATAAAAGTGTACTAATAACAGGTATATCCTTATAATCTACAAAGAACTTCACTAATGCTGAATCCGGTCCTAATTCAGGAACAGCATCCTTTAAGAATCCAAGCCCCATAAATAGTAATGAAAATCCAATTATCGCTCCTGACCACGCTTTGATTTGTTGTTTACCAAAGAACATTAGGGGGGCACCAATAGCAATAAATACGAGCGCGAATGAACCAATACTGACTTTGAACCCAAAAATATTGATTAACCATCCTGTAATCGTTGTTCCGATATTAGCGCCCATCATGACTCCTGCTGACTGGACTAAAGTCATTAAACCTGCATTGACAAAAGATACTGTCATTACTGTGGTTACGGAAGAAGATTGCACAATAGAGGTGATTCCAAAACCTGTCATTACTCCTTTTACACGATTAGAGGTAATGGAACCTAATAAGTTTCTTAGCTTTGAACCTGCAGCTTGTTGAAGACCTTCACTCATAACCTTCATCCCATAGATGAACATTCCCAGTGATCCTATTAGCACTAAGAATTTAAATATTCCCCAGCCTCGTTCAGTTTTCACTTTTTTCTTGTCTGACCAAATTGACTGGTCGTTTCTGGATAGACCTACTTTATAGACATAGTTTTCATCCCCTACTAGAGCATTTATTGAATATGATGTTTCACTTAGATCAATGCCTTCAATGACTTGCCAATCCGTCCCCTCATAACCTTTTTCATGGCGCTTAGCACCGATTTTTGTATTGTATTTTATGGAAATTGAGAAATTTTGATCTTTTAGATCTTGGTATTTTTCATAATCAAGTGACCACGAAACGCTGAAGCCTTCTACTTTTGAAGCAGCCGAAACATTTTTAATGATTGTTGAATCGAGAGGTGCTTTGTTTTCAGATTGACTCCTCAAGTTGGCGAGGGGGAAAACGAATGCAATAAATAAAGCAACCGAAATTAAATTTCTCATTGAATTTTTACAATTATGCGAAAGCAAAAATAAAAGGGATAGTCAATTCACCTAATATAATGATGTTAAATAAACATTAACATTTTTTCTTTAACCGAGTAAAACTGAAACTGTGTATTGCAATGCATTGAAAAACCGATATGTAGATCGTAAAGCACTTAGGCTAATTTTTCTAGTGATTTACATTCGCATTCTTCAGAACCATAAATGCAATGCTCCTGATCATAGTCGCAAAAGTCAATAGTATTTAATGATCCACTGCAAATTAACTGAGGTTCATTCCAATTTTTTCTTATCAAAGAATACTTTCTTTCGTCAGATACTTTATTCGGGAAATCTAAGAAACACTCATTTAAGGCCAGTACCTCAGTCAAT
Source organism: Brumimicrobium sp. (assembly GCA_965659845.1). Taxonomy (GTDB): domain Bacteria; phylum Bacteroidota; class Bacteroidia; order Flavobacteriales_D; family Crocinitomicaceae; genus Brumimicrobium. The sequence goes on along the minus strand of CBFHXS010000009.1, from coordinate 23,667 downwards.
TTTTCTAAGAGCTCTGATAACTGTATGCCGCTTAAATCCTCCGAAGGAGGCAATACTTCCTGAGGAAGGTTCAATAGTATTGAGAATGACTTCTGTGGTATTGAATACAATTTACTAAGTTCTAATAAATCATCAGTCGACTCTGTATTAACCTCGAATAATGAATGCTCTCGAGCACTTTTATTGTGTTCTGATATCAATTGAATCAAATCATCCACGAGTTGGTTTACATAATTTTGCATTGACGGTCGTTTTAGCTGAGCATTATCCTAATAACGTATCACGAAGCTTTCCGTTGCTTGATGTTTACGTGGAATAATAATACCCATTTTGAAAAGATCAATACTCACATGGTATCTATGGCTCGCTATCAGTTGCTCCCACATGGATTGCATATCCTCTGACCAACGGATATCATCCAAGAGTATAATGGTCTCGTCATGTATTACAGGAGCAAGAGAATCAAGCATTTTCAGGACACTCTTGCCGCGATGATCGCCATCTATAAATACAAAGTCATATTGTTTTGATTTATCGACTTTGGTCAGATAAGTGTCAAAAGTTGACCTGTTGAAACTAATATTTACATTGTGATTTGAAGGAAATTCTTGCTGTGTAACTTTTAATGTTTGTGCACAACCTTCTACTGTATCTATTCTGGCTTCCTGATTTCCCAGTTTCATCATTAAAGTGCTTAAGCCAAGAGACGTTCCTAGTTCTAGTATCCGTTGAGGTTGATAATAATTAACAATTCTATAGATAAGTTCTGCATACTTAGATGAGCTTCCAGATACCTTGGCGATCGAACTCACTTTCCTTTTATCGCCTAATTTTTTGCTTCCAGCTCCGAAATCCTCAATAGTGATTCGGTGGCTTGATTTTCTTAAGTGGCGGTAATAATTGGAGTATATAGATTTCACATTTTTAGTAACTTTTATTCTCAGGCATTTATCATTAAAATTGTACACGAAAGGAGAGTGAACGCCGTGCCTGTTCTTCCCTTTTATCCAATAATTTATATATTCACGCACTAATCGTATCATAAACGTGACGAATTTACGTTAAATCTGAAAGAATACTTAAAACTACACATGGAATCGACGATAACAAACGAAGAAGTGGACCGCCAACGCAAGCTAGTGTTTGGTGAGCAGCCTGGAGTGAATATAGTAGCACCTTGTAAATTAAATGATGGGGTTGTAAGGCATTCAAGTTTTGAAAGGAAGAAGTATGAGCTTACGTTTCTCCGATCAACCTCTTCCGTGGGTTATTTTATTCCTGCCTCTGGTTCAGGTTCAAGAATGTTTCAATTCTTGTATGATTTTTTATCTAATCCTGCTGAGGAAACAAGAAGTAAAACAGAACGTTTTCTTAATGCAATTCAAGACTTTGCTTTTTTCGAATTACTCCCGTTTGAGTTAAAACAAAAAGTGCGTAATTATGATATTGATTTGGATCAATTTGTTTCTTACTTATTGAAAGAAGATGGATTGGGTCTAGGGGTTATGCCTAAAGGTCTTTTGCCATTTCACCGTTCTCGAAGCTTTATTTTAAATGCCTTTCAAGAACAACTTTTACAAGGTTTGAGACTCAGGGAGCAGGACCTGACTTTTCACTTTACGATTAATCCTATGTTTGAGGATCAAATCAAGCGGACTTTGACTTCTATACAAGAACTTACGGGAAGACAAGTTGATATAAGTTGGTCTAGTCAAGATTCGAAAACCAATGCTGTAGCTTTTGATTCAGAGAAATTAACAGTTAATAATGCAGAAGGTAATTTACTTACTCGACCATCTGGGCATGGTGCGTTGTTGAATAATTTGAACAAACAACAATCGGATATTCTGTTTATAAAAAATATAGACAATGTCCAGCACGAATCTCAATCAGAAGACACTGTTGAGATGATGCGTTACCTAGGCGGTTTGCTAGAGACATTCAAAATGCAATTGAAAGAGGTGATCTCCTCACAAGAAAAAATCAGTTCATTAGAGAAATTGAACGAAGAGTACCAGTTTTTTGCCAGCGACTTTGATTTTAAAAGTATTCATAGTTCTGAATTGGAAGAAATGATGAATCGACCAATTCGTATTTGTGGAATGGTTAGAAACGAAGGACAGCCCGGTGGGGGACCGTTCTGGGTAGAAGAGAATGGTGTGAAAACAAAACAGATTGTAGAGAAGTCACAGATTGACATGAAAGGTGATCAGTATCGATTAATGGTGCAAAGTCAATACTTTAACCCTGTGTTGATGGCGATTTCCACTAAAAATATTCATGGTGAGAAGCTAGATCTTCATGCTTATTCTGATGATTCTAAATACTTTGTGGTTGACAAAAAGTTTGAAGGTAAACCCATTAAATTTATGGAACGCCCAGGATTGTGGAATGGCAGTATGGCAGAATGGTTAACTATTTTTGTTGAAGTACCATCATCAACATTTACTCCGGTTAAGACCGTTTTGGATTTATTGTCTTCAGAGCATAAGGATGCTGAAAATTAGGTGAATACCCAAATAAGCATTGCGCCGAAGAACAAACCGAAAAAAACATAAATCAGGAACCATTGGGCATTTGACTGTCTTCCGTACTTTCTTTTGATTTTTCTGATTCGAGCAGGGTCTGCTTTAGGGAACTTGAGTCGAGTTTTTCTCGATTTTGAGTAATTTGAGCTACTCTTTTTTCTTCGTTTTGAAAATAGCAACGCGCGATTGTCTCGCATCATATTAATCATCTGCTGTATGAATCCTCCTCCATTCATGTAACAAAGGTAGACGAAATCTCGTTTAGAGAAAGAGCGTTAGTTTTTATAAATTAGTCTTGTGCTAGAAGCATTAAAATATCGAATTGTAGTAATCACGCTATTTACTATCATAAGTAGCCTGAGTCCAGTTGATGCAACTAAATTATTAGTTACTACTAAGGTTACTCTTGGTGTAAAAGTTGGTATGTTGCCTTCTGGAGATTTACATCAATTTGCCCTAATTTATTATAGAAACGGGGTGTTGACATCAATACAACCTGTGTCAGAAGATAGAATGGTAAAAGTTGGAGCTGGAAAATGGCCTATTCCTGGAACTCATAAATTTCACGACTTTTTTGCGGAGGAAGAAATGTACATATTCCCTTCTGATACGCATGAAGTATTCGATATTAATGCTTCAGTAGATTCTCTTTGGAAGGTCCGTTTTGCGGCACACCCTTATTCGCAATCTGCAATAAATGGTTGGAGTCAGGGAGATTATAGACCCTCACTGAAGCAGAGGCAATACATTTATGATCGATATGGAGTGAGAGGCTATGATCAAGATTATTTTGTTGATTCTAGTTTCTTTAAATTGCTTAAAGATGTCCAAGATCCAGATTGGATCAAGGAATACAAGTCTATGTACTAAAACGTTTAGTCATTCTTTTCAGTAGTCGATCAATTTTTTTTCCTTGAAGAAGACAGATGAAAAGTAGTATGTATTCGGCTGCATTCAATGCTTCACTGACCCATCGGCTTTCCCAGTGATAAAAGCCATAACTTAGCATGATCAGAAGTGACCATGCCATGACCCCTTTATTAGTAGAAAAGAGTGAAAACACTAACGGTAGAATTATGTACCAAGGATGAACAGTTGTGGCAAAGATTAAGTAGACCACATAAATCCACATAAATCTAGAAAGCAATTCTTTTGCATTTTTGATTGGCTTCCACCAGGATATCAAGAATATTGATAAAGTTCCCAGTATAACAGTAATTGGACCAGCAATAGGAGTGGGGCTAAATTCTGTAAATGGATCAACGCACCACTTTACGATCTCTAAAACGGATGCATTAAACTCGAAATTATTGAAATATAATCGAATACTTCTGAAAACATTACTCGCATACTCTGGCCATAGCATGATCAATGTTAGTATTGATGTGAAGAAAAGAATCAAAGCATATAATAAGATGGATATTCTTAATTTAAAGTAACGTAAGAATGCTGGTAAGAGAATTAGAGGGGTGAGCTTTACCGCCACGGCAACACCCCAGAAGAAGCTCCCTATGACCCATTGTTTCACAATAAGATAATAAACACCAACGACTAACCAGGCCATCATGACTCCTTCAAAGTGAAGGTTGTCCATAACCTCGATAATGAAGAACGGATTGAATAGCAATAGCGTAGAGTTAATAATTGGAACATTTGTTAGTTGAAGAATTCTCTTTAAGAATTTATACCCTATTACAAGTGTCCCCAGAATCATTAAACGCATGAGAATAAGCGCTGGTAGTATACTGTTTGTCAGCCAAGCCGGAACTATAAAATAGATTTGATTGATAGTTGGATAGGGCGAATAGTGTTTTTTAGACAGGTCGGTAATATTGCCATATAATTCTTTCATGTATGAATTACCTTCGATAAGCCCTTGTTCTATTATTTCGTTCGGTGTGAAAGCATAAGTGTGAATACCTAAAGAGGTTAATTCTCCATCCCATAGAAAGCGATAAAAATCTGGTGAGAGAGTGGGGATTGAAAAAATAGGAACTAGAAAAGTAATGAGGGCGAGGTTCTCCCAATGCCTAATGGAGAGATCTTTCCTGCAAAGATATAATAGGATATAAGCGAAGAAACTCAAAGAGAACATTCCCATTGTTAAAGGAAAATTGTCTTGGCTAGAAAGATAGACCAATAGCGCAATACCTATTGTAAGCAGAAGCCAAAGCACATGTGCTCTAAGCGATTTCATGATTAGGCGTTACTCGCACTAAATTTTGGAGCAAATCCAAATAGAGAAGGGCGTACTTCAAATAAACTATAGAAGAACACCATACCGTAACCAGCTGCTAGCATTAGGTGGAAAGGTACCATTCCGATATCTCCATAAATCAATCTGTTGATTGCTGTAAATCCGAAAACAAGGAACAAGATTCCTTCGCCAATTGTGACTAGTGATATCGATTTCTTATCGTACTTGTTTTCTACTTTATTTGACTTTGCCGAAACATTGAACTTTGGTGTTCGGACAAAAGAACTTTTGATCCCCATGTAGCCTTCAATTACAGCAACTGCGTTATTTAAAGAAAGTCCCATCGATACGATCAAAAATTGGAAAAATCGTATGAAGAAATTACCTAAAGATTTTGGAGTACTTTCTGTTTTGTCTCTATAGGAATTCCAATAGTAATACATAAGAAAGATTGTAGAGAGTATAAAAATACTACCGTACTGGATGAAGTAATTCAAGTCTGAGAAACTATCCTTTATGTGAAGCACAGGTAAACTCAACAAGCTTAAAATCAAAATGAATACAAATACAGAAGAATTGAATAAGTGAGACAGTCCATGAATACGATCACTCAACCTAACATTTTTAGCCGTTAATAATTCCCATGCCATTTTTCGGAAACATTCCGCGCCTCCTTTCATCCATCGATGTTGCTGACCTTTTAATGCGCTCATTGTAATAGGAAGTTCGGCCGGAGCAATTACATCTTCTAAATACTGGAACTTCCATCCTCTTATTTGGGCTCTGTAACTTAAATCAAGATCCTCAGTTAAGGTGTCATGTTGCCAACCACCGGCATCATCAATTGTAGTTTTCCTCCATACACCTCCAGTTCCATTAAAGTTTATGTAGTGACCAGCAGCATTTCGTCCGCCCTGTTCTATTGCGAAATGACCATTTAGCCCGAAGGCTTGAAGCTCTGTTAAAAGTGAGTAGTCTTTATTTATATGACCCCAACGTGTTTGAACCACACCAATTTTTTCATCTTGAAAGTGCGGTATTGTTTTAAGTAAGAAATCGGTGTCAGGTAAGAAGTCGACATCAAAAATAGCAATGAACTCTCCTCGAGCATCTTCAAGAGCGTCATCTAACGCGCCTGCTTTATATCCAATCCTGTTCGTTCTGTGTATATGTTTTATATCAACTCCAAACTCCTCTCTAACTTCTTCCACTTTGCGAGCAATTACATCAACAGTCTCATCTGTAGAGTCGTCAAGAACTTGTATTTCGAGTTTGTCTTTTGGATATTCTAATTGTGCAACGCGCTCAATGATTCGTTCAGCAACATAGTACTCATTGTACATAGGAAGTTGCACTGTGACTATTGGAGTTTTATCTGGATCAAACTTTGGAGATGTTTCTTTAGGCTCATTTTTCTTTTGTTTGTAAATAATTGCCAAAGACAATTGTAATACACTGTAAAGAAATATAAGAACAAGGCAAGCTGCGTAAACGAACAAAATAAGTTTCGCTATAAGATGAGACCAATAATGATCGTACCCATAAGCGTCACCCCAATTGAACATCCAAGTGGGCTCTCCGACTATACTTTCAGCTATAAAAAACAAACTCATTTAGCAGTAAACTTGTACTTAAACACTGCAAAGATAATTTTTATTCCTGCCAAAACCGCACCTTTTAACGTTCCACTTACTTTTGATGTCCCAATTCGGGTTTTATAATCAACGGGAACTTCGCAAAATTTGAGCTTTTTTTTGGCTGCTTTTATCTGCATTTCAATTGTCCAACCATACGTCTTGTCTGACATGTGGAGCTTTTTTAATGCTTCAGTTTTAATTGCTCGGAATGGTCCAAGATCGGTAAAATCAGCACGGTAAAAAATTTTCAACAAATTTGTAGATAACCAGTTTCCGAAGACTTGAGGAAAGGTCATAGAACCTTTTTGTCTTTTACCTAACGCTCTTGAGCCAATTACCATGTCCATGTTTTCTTCTAAAATAGGAGCAAGAACTTCTGTCATCTGAGCTGGATAGTCTGAGTAATCACCATCCATAAATACAATGATTTTAGCTCCGTTTTGATTTGCGTAGTCAATACCCTTTAAACAAGACCATCCATAACCTTTTCTTGGTTCTGATAGAACCGTAGCTCCTTCATTCCTCGAGACTTCCTCTGTTTTATCAGTAGAATTATTGCTGACAACAATGATGTTGCTCTTTTCAATCAAAGGAATTTCATTGATTACCTTAGTAATAGATTCTTCTTCATTAAAAGCAGGTATTACAACGAATATTGAAGATGGGGGATATTGATTGCTTGAATTCATTTGCAAGTATAAACAGTCATAGGTTATCTGTTGAGTCGAGGTTGATTATCATGTCCAATAATAATCGGGTTTTCATCGACCCGACCCTCGCTTGGACCGTTCTCAAGTTTCAGAACGCCTCGCGGACATACCGAAGAACAAACGCCACAACCAACACACGAAGATCGAACAATGTTCTGACCTTTTTGAGCATATGCTCTAACATCAATTCCCATCTCACAATATGTTGAACAATTCCCACATGATATGCATTGACCTCCATTTGTTGTGATTCTAAATTTCGAGAATAATTTCTGCTGAAAACCGAGGATAGCGGCCATTGGACATCCAAATCTGCACCATACTCGATTGCCTAGTATTGGATAGAATCCCGTTCCAATGACTCCTGAGAAGATTGAACCAATCAGGAAGCCATAACCGCTACGAATGGTTTTTTTCTCAAGTAAAAATATGTGATCCGTATCTGATAAACCATGTATCCCTAGTAGTGCAATAATTACTGCAAAAAAGCCGATTGCACCGTATTGTGCGTCCTTTTGCAGTTTATCTCTTTTGAAGATCATTACCCATGCGAATACCGCTGATAGAATACCTCCAACAATCCATAAGAAGCTGGTCTTGGTTAGCCAATATTTAGTGGTGTCGGTTCCTAGATAGGAATGGATAACAGCAGTTGTGGAAATAGTTATAAATACTACAACAACATGGATCAACCAGCGCTCAATTTTCCAAGATCTAGTTGAGTTATTACTCAACTGTCGAAAAGAATCTCCTGCCGTTTCTGCAAGACCTCCACATCCACAAACCCAGGAACAGTACCATCTTTTCCCAAAAAAGAACGTTAACACAGGTGAGATAACAAAGATCGAAGCAATACCAAAAGTCAGCATAACAGCTCCGATCGTTCCTCCATTCAACATCCCATTGACATTGTATTGATCGAAAAAATAAAAATTCAATGGCCACATGCTTTTCCAATCATAATAAGGTAAATCTCCATTCAATGCCGCCATAAATTCTGGAATTAAGAAAGCAAATGCTAATTGAAAGAACATTACCGAGAGTGTCCGTATGATGTGATATTTACTGTGACGGTACTTAACAATATATTTAACTCCGAAGAATAGAATGGCTAGAGTATAAATTGTCCCATATACGAACCATTGACTAGCAGGATTGCCACTAAGAGATTTACTTAGAGGGTCAAACAGTTTAATCAATCCGCCGTTGTCCCCTTTATTTAAACCAATGTATTCAGGATAAAAATAGAGTATGATATAAAAAGAGGTAAGTAAAACTCCCACCAAGTAACCATATAGGCCTCGTGAAGTAAGTGATCTGAAAAATGTCCCATCGTTTTTTATTCCAGCAGTACGTCCAGAATACGTTGCTCTGGTATACCATAAGATACCTACAGAAATCGATGCTAATGAGACTGTTAACCAAATCCAAAGGGGTTGAAAGTTGACATTGAAAGAGGCTAATAGAAGTATAATGAAACCTATCATGCCCGTTGCTGCAGCCAACTTTTGAGGTGCATTGAGCGAAGTGGTATCTCCTGAAATGGATTGATTGAGCATTGTCGACATATTTTAAGAATTTATAACGTTTTTCCACCAGCTGGATTTCTTCAGCTTTACATTCGATTGAAACGCTTGATTGAATTCATTCAGTATCACGTTTTCGTATCTTTTGTAAAATTCTGGATCGAAGTTCGCAGATTTCAGATTACTAAGAATCTCCTCAATTTTTAACTTTTCTGTAAGCCAATGATCAAATACTTCATGCCGTAAACGGATTCCAAATGTATTTACTCCTTTGATTGCATGTGTTTGTTTATCAAATACAAAGTGAAGTAAAAGTTCTTTATCTTCATTTGACCAGATAAACTCTTCTTCATTTTCTTTCAATTCATTCCAAACCCATCCATAAGTCTGGTATTCCAAGTCAAAGAATTTAGCAGAATTAAACCAGTTTCCCGGCTCATAGTTTGTTGGTTTACCACAAATTGTTTGTGCCACTGTTTCTCCCATCATTCTGCCAGTGTACCAAACTTGCTCTATAGATTTGCGTTTACCATTTGGCTTTTTGAATTCAGCACAATCTCCAATAGCATATACATCTTCGATGTTGGTTGAGAGGTCCGGATTAACAAGGATTCCTTTATTGGTTTCCAGTTCTGTATCTTTTATGAATTGAATATTGGGGTGAACACCTGCAGTCAGGCCAACAAATTGGCATGAGATCTTTTCATTATTTTTAGTGATTACATGATTAACCTTACCTTCGCTATCTGCTACAATTTCCTCGAGTTCTTCTTTAAATCTAAGATGAAGGCCGTGGTGTTTTTCCATGTGTCGTTTTACCATTTCTCCATCTTCTTTAGGAAGTACACCTCCCCAGAATCGATCTTCACGAATGAGAAAGGTCACGTTTATATTTCTGGTCAATAGCATTTCTGCCATCTCTACGCCAATAAGTCCTCCACCTATTATTACTGCTGAAGTTATACCTTTGGTGTTTTCTTCCATAAGGTCGAGATCATTTTTCGAATAAAGACCTTGTACACCTTTCAAGTCTTGTCCTTTCCACCCGAATCTGTTGGGCTTTGAACCTGTCGCAAGAATAAGCTTGTCGAAAGAAATTGCTGATGAGTTTGAAAGCTTTAATGTTTTATTTTGATAATCGATATTCTCAACAAAGTCCTGAATGATCTCAATGTTGTTTTTCTTCCAAAAACCCTCTTCATAGGGTTGTGTGTCTTTGAAGCGCATATGCCCCATGTATATATACATAAGGGCAGTTCTGGAGAAAAAGTACTTGGATTCAGCAGAGATGATGGTGATCTGTTTATCCGACATTTTACGAATATGTCTGGCTGCAGTTACACCTGAGATTCCATTTCCAATTATAACAATATGTTCCATAGAAGAAGTATTCAATGACATTCTAAACCTTAGTCGGTTGAAAAATTATATGCTTACATCAAGCGTGTCTTCTAATGTAATGAAATAATTAATAGGTATGAATAGAATTAGTGCTGATAGGTCTTTCCATTTTTGAAGAAGATGAAGTTTCCTCTGTTCACTTGAACGCGAACAGTATTTCCATTAACTTCAAACTCTGCACCGCTTAGATTACTAACGATCTTAACTTGTTCATTGTAAAAAACGGATATACCTCCATTCAAATTACGGAAGGCAACAATACCATTTCTTATTTTATATTCTTGTGGTATGTAGTTGCAAATCTCATATTTTCTACCGTTCATGTATGTATAGAAAATACCATTTTCACCCCAGACAACTACATCTCTGAAAACATCATAAAACTGCGCGGAATAATTGCTTAGTGTAACAAGCTCGTAATCTATATAACCTTTCAAGTTTTCATTTCTGTCTCTATACACCACAAGATCGTATCCAGCTTTATAGTCGTTTACGGTAATATTTTCGACATCTAAAATTTCATTCTGCATTGTAATGGCGAAAGTTTGATTAAATGGATCATTGAAGGCAATAATATTACCTCCTGCCTTATAATTTACCGGGTCATTGATCACACCAATCTCAACAGTTTTACCAGCGATAAACGAATAATGAACATCTCCATTACCAACAAAAGCTACAGAGTTACTTCCAATGGCCGTTGGAAATGAAAGGTCTGTAACACTATAGAATAAGTCGTAAATACTATCATTGTAATATACACGAATTGCATTGTCTCTGCGATCTTCAAATACCACTAAACTATCAGATATTTCGTACCTTCTTCCAAATTGTGTTAGTACATGTTGCTTACCATTGTCCCAAACAGATACAATAGGCCCAGTATTCCAGGCAGCTAGATTTATTCCAATTTTATAGTCATTGGCAAGACCCGTCATTCTTTCTTTTGATTGTCCATCGTAAATAAAGAAGTCACTTTTATTATCAATATATGCGATAATTTCTTCGGAATACTTTAGGTCTATTGGTCTGAGATAATCTACCTGACGCTCTTTCCCATTTTGGAAACTTTTGAGATATTCCATGTTATCAATAAAAGGAAAAACCTCTTGTGCACTCGAAAAACTTGAAGTAAATAGGATTAAAAAAAGTACGAATAAATATTTCATAAACTCTGAGATAACAAAAAGGGTGCCCAATTTGGACACCCTTTCAAAACATTACAAAATGAACTATTGTTCTTCTTGTTTCTTTTCTTCAAGTTCTTGAGCCATTTTAACAGCTTCTAAAACGTTCACAACTTTTCCAGTTACAGATAGTGTACTGAATTTAACCAATTCATCACTACCAGGAAGTTTCTGGTCTGTATCTGCGAAATCATCACCTGATTCAAGAATAATATTTTTGATTTCAAGCATTGTTAAAGAAGGGAAGTACCCTTTCAATAACGCAGCAACACCAGCCACCATTGGAGAAGCCATTGAAGTACCTTGTAATTCTTTGTACTCACTTTGTGGTACTGAGTTGTAGATTTCAGCTCCCGGAGCAAAAATATCTACTTGTTCTGCACCGTGATTCGAGAATACAGCTGGTAATTTTTCTTTATGCTCTCTCGTAGAGGCACCAATTGTTAGAAGGTGAGTAAATGGTTTTGATTGGAAATCATACATGACAGCTGGAAAGTTTGGGTTATCCGCTAAGTCTTCTGCTGAGTTACCTGCGGCATGCACGAATAATACACCTTTCTCTTCCGCATACATCAATGCATCGTAAACAGCTTTAGGCATACTTGAATATGATTTTCCGAAAGAACCATTAATAACATCTGCACCATTATCAACCGCATAACGAATGGCTAAAGCGATATCTTTATCAAACTCGTCCCCGTTAGGTACTGCTCTCAAAGACATTAGCTTAACATTGTTTGCTACACCATCTCCACCAAGGTCATTTCCTCTAATTGCTCCAACAATCCCACCAACGTGAGTTCCATGCAATGCATCAGGCCCTTCAACATCATTGTTACCGTAATCCGTATCCGTTAAATCATATGGGTCATCTCCAATCAATCCGCGATCATCATAATCAGGGTTGTAATTGTAGTCTACCATCATTTGAATTTGCTTCAGCTGGCTGTTAATCGCTTCTTCATTTAGTTTTCCTTTCTTTAGCTGAATACCGATGCTTTTCATTTGCTTACCTTGGGCATCTTCAGGCTCCCATTTTTCTAGATCTTTAAGTGTATAATCTTCTTTTCCGATCATATTTCCAATCATTCCAGGAAGCATTGGGAGCATTTGGTCACGGAATTGCTTAGTTTGCTCTATCGCATTCTTGTAATTCTCAAGGTTCGTTTCAACTTCTTCCTTTGTTTCAAGGTAAAGTTCGTAATCTTTGCGATCTTCATTTGAAATATCAGCTTCTTCTTTACCTTCAAATTTAGGTTTTAACTGAGCATAAATACGGGTAACGTTCAGTCTGGCTGCATCTTGATTTTCACCGTCCTTGTTTCCAAGGAAGTTCCAACCATGCACGTCATCAACATATCCATTGTTATCGTCATCTTTCCCATTGTTTGGGATCTCATCTTTATTTACCCAAATCTTACCTTGTAAATCTTCGTGTTCTATATCTATACCTGAATCAATAATTGCAACAACCACAGTGTCTGGGGTGCGCTTCTTCAATTTTTTATAGGCTTTTTCTGTCGACATTCCCGTCTTCTTCGAGTTGTACCAGTTCAGTACATCCTTATCTACTTGCGCCGTTGCTGTTGAAAAATAAGTTCCAATCAATGCTGGCAACAATAGTCTTAACAATACTTTTTTCATACGATGATAATTTTATTCTAATCTTAAATGCAAAATTTGAGAAATCAATTCAAATTTGCGATATTTATTCCATAAAGATGCGTTTTTCGCAGTTTATAGGGTATATTACAATACAAATGGTGTTCCAAAAATACATAATTTTATTCATTGTGCTGACTATTACGTCAGTTACATCCGCACAGAAATTTGGTTTTCTATCTACTCTAGATACAAAACCTCAGACAAAATTGCCTTTTGCTATTCCAAATACGATTGAAAACCGAGTTTATTTGGCTGAAGAGCAAATTGCAATTAAAAGAACAACTGAGAATTGGATTTTTATTACTGCTGCGCCTAGTTTTATTCAAAAATCTGCAACTGATAATAGGATCACTGATTTTTATTTTGAATACGCGCCTCCATCTCTCCTGGATGATACAGCAAGAGTGATGCACAAGGTTAATGAAGTCCACAATGGTTTGAGTCCATTACAACAAGCTTATACAGGAAAAGATGTTATCGTAGGAATTGTTGACGAAGGCTTGGATCACCGTCATCCGGATTTTATAAAGCCAAATGGTGACAGTCGGGTAATTCGCTATTGGGATCATTCTATATTGAATCCTACTCAAACTCCGTCACCATATAATTACGGACAAGTATGGTACGCATCTCAAATAAATGACGGAACTATTACGAGTAACGAAGAGAGTTCTGGTCATGGGACAACTGTTACAGGTATTTGCGCATCCAACGGTTTGGCAAATGGAACAAATAAGGGTATGGCTCCTGAATCTGATATTATTTTCGTTGAGACCAATTTTAATTTACCGAACTGGACCTTAACCATTGCTGATGCCTGTGACTACATTTTTAAAGTTGCAGATAGCCTAGGTAAGCCAGCTGTGGTAAATTTAAGTTTAGGTACATACTTGGGTAGTCATGATGGGACGGATCCAGCGAGTGAGCTCATGGAATCTATGCTTGAAGAAAAAAATGGTCGTTTGATCATTTGTGCTGCTGGAAATTCTGGTCGACAGGCCCCTTATCATGTGCAAGGGAATATGAATCTAGTGGATACTAATTTTGTTTGGTTTGAAAATAATCCTTCAGGTGCCTTTGGAAATAATACTGTTTTTTTCGATTTATGGTCTGATATAGATGAGGCTCAATTTGACTATGCATTCGGAGCCAATCTACCTGGTCCGAGTTATGAGGATCGGGCAGAAACAGTTTTTCGAGGTGCACTAGATAATATTGGTAATACAGTTTTTGATACACTTTGGAATTCTGATGGAGAACGCATTGCCACTTTGCAGATTTTTACTGAAACTGTGGGTTCTAATTTCCACTTACAAGGCTATTGCTCAAGTATGGACTCGACAAATTATCGTCTTCGTTTTTCGACAACAGGCGGCGGGAAATATGATCTTTGGAGTGGAACTTTCCTTGGACTTAATGAGATTGTATACAATATCCCAACGGCACCCGAATTCCCCTCGATCATTGACTATTTCAGGCCAGACACGTTACAGTCTATTGTTTCATCATGGAACTGTTCGGATAAAGTTATTTCTGTGGGAAATTTGAGGTGCAGACTTGGGCACATTGATAACAACGGGAATCAGTACTATCCATCTACCGATATGACTTCTCCTGGAACAATTGCTCCTTCATCGAGTAGGGGTCCTGCAAGAACTGGTGTGCTCAAACCAGATATTTCAGCATCAGGTGATGTGACACTCGGCAGTGGACCTTTCTGGATTTTGAATAATCCGGCCTACAACTCTTTAATTGACAATGGCGGTTTTCATGTAAGAAACGGAGGGACTTCGATGGCTTCTCCGACAGTAGCCGGTATAGCCGCCTTATATCTAGAGAAATGTGGGAATAGTTCATGGAGTGATTTTAAGCAAGATTTACAAAGTTCAGCAATTGAAGATGGCTTTACAGGTACTGTTCCTAATTATGAATACGGAGCAGGTAAGGTTGATGCATTTAATTTACTGTTGGAAACATCAGGAGGGTTACAACTTTTAGGAGATACCGTGGTATGTCAAACTACAACTGAAATCAACACCAATATTCCTTTACAGAGTTATGATTGGTCGAACGGCGATAACACTTCAAGTGTATTAATTGATCAAGTGGACACCATATGGGTATACGGGAGGAATGAACAAGGTTGCAAAGTGTATTCTGATACTTTTGAAATTTCGGTTGGAAACCCTCTTCCAAATCCATCTATTTCTGAAATTGGGCAGAGTTTAATTTCGTCAAATGGACCGAACTATCAATGGTACTTGAATGATAATGCTTTACCTGGTGAAACAGGTCAGGTAATCTATCCAGATTCTAATGGTTATTACAGTGTTTCTATAACCGGGCTTGATGGCTGCTCAAGCTTTTCAAATGCTGTTCAATGGACATTAAGCTTGGAAGAATTTTCAAATGCCGCAATTCAAGTATATCCTAATCCTACAAATGGACTGCTAAACGTAGAGTCGGACAATGAGAATTTGAATAGTCTAGTTGTTAGGAATACAATTGGACAGGTGCTTTTGAGCTCATATCCAAATACGAAAAAAGCAACTTTAGAACTCGTAAATTTATCCTCTGGTAATTACCTGATTGAAATTGAGACTGACAATAACATTGTTATCAAGAAGATTTCTGTTCAATAGCTCCCCTGTCTTTCGCGAATCTTGCTATTTTTGAGGTTGAAACAAAAAAAGCTATATGGATTTATCAGGTGTAATATCAATATCAGGAAAACCGGGATTGTATAAAGTTGTTGCCCAATCAAAAAACAATATTATCGTTGAATCATTAAAAGAAGGGAAAAGATCCCCTGCTTATTCAACGGATAGAATTTCAGCCTTGGAGGATATTAGTATATACACATACGAAGATGATATCCCTTTGAAAGAAGTTTATATAAAAATATTTAAAAAAGAAGACGGTAAAAAAGCACCCTCACACAAAGAAAGTTTAAATACGTTAACAACTTATTTACTTGAGGTCCTTCCAAATTACGATGAAGATCGAGTATATCCTTCTGATATTAAGAAATTGTTTCAGTGGTATAATTTATTGCATGATGCTGGATTAGTTTCAGCTGGAGATGAGGAGAAGAAAGAGGAGAAGAAAGAGGGAAAAGAAACTCCTAAAAAGGAGAAAAAAGCTGCGTCTAAACCAAAAGCTAAGACAGCAGAAAAAGCTGCAAAAAAAACAGTAAAGAAAGAGACCGCTAAAAAGGCTCCTGCAAAGAAATCTGCAGAAAAAAAATCAACAACGAAAAAAACGACTACGAAAAAGTCATAAAATTCAACCTATGAACATAGAGCGCCCGAGACGGTCATTTTTACCCGAAAATTTTACAATTGAAAATTGGGAGACTGTAGAAAAGTATTTCAAAGACCTAGAGGAGCGTTCAATTGACAGTAGAGATGAATTTAAAAAATGGCTTGATGACCAGAGTGAGCTTGAGGCTGTTTTAGAAGAAAATTTGGCTTGGCGTTATATTAAAATGACCATAGATACAAAGAATGAGGCTTGTGCAAATGACTATACATTCTTTGTCAAAGAAATCCAGCCTAAGTTATCTCCATACTCTTTTCGTTTAAATAAAAAGCTTTCTGATAGTCCTTTTAAAAAGGATTTCAGTGATAGTGCATTTAAGATCTATTTCCGTTCAATAGATACTGCTATTAAAATATTTCGAGAGGAGAATATACCACTTGAAGCTGAAATGGCTGAAAAAAGCCAGCAGTTTGGATCAATAAGTGGTGCTCAATCCATTGAACATGAAGGTGAGAACATAACAATGCAGAAAGCTTCTACCTTGCTAAAGGAGAATGATGAAGCTTTGCGTAAAGAGGTTTTTGAAAAGATGTCTGCCCGAAGAGCCGAGGACGTTGATGCCTTAGACAACCTTTATACAGAATTAATTCAGATTAGGCATCAGATTGCAAAGAATGCTGGTTTTGATAATTATAGAGATTATAAGTTTGAACAGTTAGGAAGATTTGATTATTCAAAAGAGGACTGTTTTCAATTTCATCAATCCATCAAAGAGGAAATCGTTCCTTTGGTAACGGAAATTGCGAAAGCTAAGGCTGAAAAAATGGGTAAGGATAAGCTGATGCCCTGGGATGGAGAGGTTGATCCTGAGGGAAAAGAGCCTTTAAAACCCTTTGAAAATGGTGAGGAATTGTTATCGAAGACCGTTTCTATTTTTAACACTATTGACCCTTATTTTGGTGACTGTCTTTCAACGATGGATAAGATGGGCCATTTGGATCTTGAATCAAAAGATGGGAAATCGCCTGGTGGTTACAATTATCCCCTTTATGAGATAGGTGTTCCATTTATCTTTATGAATGCAGTCGGGTCACATCGCGATTTGATTACAATGGTTCATGAAGGAGGTCATGCAGTTCATTCATTTTTAAACAGAGATCTGGAGTTAACAGGCTTTAAAAGTCTACCTTCAGAGGTTGCGGAATTATCTTCAATGAGCATGGAGCTTTTGACAATGGATTATTGGGGAGATTTTTATTCTGATGAAGAAGATCTAAGACGTGCGAAGGTCGAGCAGCTTGAAACGATTTTAAAGATATTACCTTGGGTAGCTACGATAGATGAGTTTCAACATTGGATTTACGAGAATCCAAATCATTCTGTCAAAGAGCGTAAAACGAAATGGTTAAACATCCTAGATGATTACGGAACGGGTGTTACCGATTGGACAGGGTATGAGAAGGTACACGAGAATAGTTGGCAGCGTCAACTGCATCTTTTCGAAGTCCCGTTTTACTATATAGAATACGGTATGGCTCAGTTAGGTGCATTAGCCGTTTGGAAGAACAGTAAAGAGGACTTTAAAATAGCGATTGAGGATTATAAAAACGCTCTTTCATTAGGATACACCAAGACCATACCAGAGATCTATAAAACCGCTGGGATAACTTTTGATTTTTCTAAGCAGAATATCAGCGAATTGGCAAAGATGATACAATCTGAACTTAAGCAGTTAACGAAATAGAATACCTTAGTACTGAAATACTACTTTCCATTTAATTCCATAGCCTTTAATGTATTCATCATTAAAGATACTATGGTCATAGGTCCAACACCTCCAGGAACAGGAGTAATGTAAGAACATTTCGGGGCAACATTTTCAAAATCTACATCACCGCTTATTCGGTACCCCTTCTTTTTTGACGTATCTTCTATCCGAGTAATACCAACATCCATTACGACAGCTCCTTCTGTAACCATATCAGCAGTTAAGAAACCTGGTCGACCGATTGCGGTAATGATTATATCTGCTTGAAGAGTAATCTCCTTTAGATTTTTCGTGCGTGAATGGGTCAGGGTTACAGTTGAATTACCAGGGTAGGTGTTTCTTCCCATCATAATACTCATTGGAGCACCTACGATGTGAGAACGACCAATTACCACACAATGCTTTCCAGAAGTTTCTATTTCATATCGTTTAAATAACTCCAGCATTCCAGCAGGAGTAGCTGGAAGAAATCCAGGAAGGTCAAGCACCATATTACCTAAATTCATAGGGTGAAATCCATCAACATCTTTCTTTGGGTCGATAGCTAATGTTACCTTCTTTTCATCAATATGTTTTGGTAGGGGAAGCTGAACAATAAATCCATCAACATCTTCATCATTATTAAGCTCATCAACCAAATTAAGAAGTTCTTCTTCGGAGATGGTATCTTCTTTGTGAATCAATGTGCTTTCGAAACCAATTTTCTTACACGTTTTAACTTTAGACCCTACATAAGTGAGTGAACCACCATCTTTACCCACTAAAACAGCCACCAGATGGGGTATTTTTTTTCCGGCCTTAGCTCGCTGTTCAACAGCAAGAGTTAATTCTTCTTTGATCGCTTTCGAGGTAGATTTTCCGTCTAAGAGTTGCATTTTATATTGGCTTTGTGCAAAAATAGAATTTTATCTTCTGAGAATATGAAATTGTTAGTAATAAGTCTTTTTCGTTGAAAAGTGAACCAATTGATTTGAGGTATGTACCTTTGATTGTGATGAAATATTTTTTTATTTTATTGGTAATTATTGTAACTAATTCATTTGGACAAGATACAATTGGTGTTAAATTCAAGCAAGAACCTTTACAAATTCCCATTAATGATTGCGCGCATGGTCATATTTGCTGTGAATTTGATTGCCCATGTTGTCCGCAATTAAAAAGATCTCAGGAGTACGATACAATGGGTGTTCTTCGGGATTCCTTTTTAAAGCACGTTTCAATAATAATGGAGCGTCATCGCTACGCAAATTCTCATAAAATCCGAACCGTTTTCATTGCAATTCAAGTTAATGGTAAAACAACGAATTGGTTTCCTTTAAACCCAATTAAGGATATAGATGAGTACAAAAATGGAGGCAATGAAACACCTCGTTTTTTTATTAATGAAAAACAAGATGAGGTCAGATATTTCGAAGTTTTAGGAGATCAAAGTCCTATTGTTTGGCAATATAAAGAATTAATAGGACAAACAACTATAGGTGCTATTGTGGAGGAGAATTACTCGATTTTTGGTCTAATTGAGCAAAGTGGGGAACTGGTAGGTGAAGAGCTATTCAGTGATTTTGAACGAACGGATGATGGATATTTGATTATTCAACATGTATACGATGATTTCTTGGGAGTTATTGATGAATCTGGTAAGCTAATTATACCTATGAAATATCGAAAAATCAGATATTTGGGTTACGATTTGTTTGCAGTAAGAGAAGGATTCAATAGTTGGCAAATCGTTGATCAAAACGGAAATAAGAAAGTATTGAGAAAGGCAGCCAGTGTTGGTGATTTTACTGAGGGGTATTTAGCAGTGAATTTTGATAGAGGAGGCACCATTTACCTTGATACTACAGGAAAGACTGCTTTAAGAACAAAAGCTGAATACGGAGAAGATTTTTCGGATGGTGTCGCTTCAGTGATGATCGATCAACAGTGGGGGCTGATTAATAAGGAAGGAGAGTTTGTACTAGATTTTCAGTTTGAAAGGTTGGGTCCATTCAAAGATGGGGTCGCTCCAGTCAAGGATCGACGTGTCAATTCTCGAATGCCTTATTTTTTAATCAACAAACAAGGAGAATTAGTCTCGCAAGCCTATAGTAACATCAATATGATGAAAGATGGATTGGCCCTTTGCTTTGTTAATGGAAAGGGATACGGTTTTCTCAATAGTCAAGGTGAAGAAGTAGTTCCAACAACTTATTATAAGGCAGGATATGGGAGTTATTCTACCTATTTCCCTTACAATCGATTGCCTGTTCGGATTGTAGATCCTGATAATAAATTCCCCTATTCAGTCATCAATAAGAGCTTAGACACTTTGTTCGAAATTAAAGGTGTTGAAAGTGTTAATTATCTGCATACCTACAATGATCCGTATAACGTCTTGCCTTATTTCTTGGTTAGAAAAAGAAATAGACACACCCTAATTACGGTTGATAATGAAAATGTGATTTCAGACCCTATTTATTTAATAGAAGGATTAAATAAGGATCTTATACTACTAAATTCTGATGACGGAAGGGGAAATGCCATCTATTCACTATCGAAAGATAGAATTGTTAAATCTTTTGGTCGTTTTAAGATCCATAAAGTTTATGATTCCTTTGTTGTTATTGAGCACAATAATGGGAGCAGGGAGATTATAGTTCCTTCAGAATAAGACAGTTTTAAACTTTTAGTTCCAAACAATGTTTTGTAGATATGAAAACATTAATTATTTCCGTAATCATATTGACGATCATCGGAACATTATTCTTCGCATTTGTGAAAAACAACGAGACATACAAGTATAAGGTAATAGAGAAGTACAATAACTTCGAAGTACGACAATATGATGCAGCAATCTTTACGAGTGTAGAATTGGACTCGGGAAATTACAAATCAGTTTCTTCAAAAGGCTTTGGTATTCTAGCTGGTTACATTTTTGGTGGAAATCAGAAGGAAGAAAAAATTGCTATGACTACTCCTGTGACGATGGATCTTAAAGATACGATGACGATGCGCTTCCTAGTTCCATCAAAATATTCTAAAGAGGATTTACCTAAACCAAATAATGAAGACATAATCTTTGAAGAAATGCCTGAACGAATTGTCGCAGCAATACGATTTTCAGGATGGGCCGATGACGAGAAAATTGAAAAGCACCGCAAACAGTTGGAAGAATCATTAGAAAGAGAAGGCCTTGAACATACAGGAGGATTTACCTTTATGGGATATAATGCCCCTTTTGACCCTATCAATAGAAGAAACGAAGTGATGGTGGAGTTAGTTGATTATTCCAATTAAATAATTGATACTGAAATATAATCTTCGTATTTAGATGGGTCTAAGAAATATTATATACGCTCTAATTAAGCGTATCACTATTTTGATTCTAGGTCCTGTTTAAAGAAGAATTCTTACATTCTGTTTGATTTGGTGATAATGACTAGTGCTAAATCGAAGGTGCGTTTCTGTAAAACTCCATTTGCTTAGCATATGCCTGCATAATTCGATAAAAGAAGCCTGACGTTACATTGGCCATATGGAATTTATCTTTCTTACGGTCAAAAATATGAAACGGTCTACTCCCTTCATAATAGAAAGAGGCCCCTTTTCCTGAATACATCGATGCATCATCACCTTGAGAAAAAATGAAAGGATATTTCTCAAGGTCTGAATACTTCTCTTTGTTTGCGAGGTCTGTAAAGCTGATATATTCTTTTTTACCATGGTAGAATCTGTCAAAAGCTTTTCGAGCAAATTTATCATAAGATGAAGATCCCCACATCATAATTAGTAGCGTAGCATCTTCATCAATGAAGGATTCAGGGATAACCTCGTTCTCTTTAGTATATTTATTCTTCGCCACTCCTCTAACGATTAACCCGATGCCGCATGAAGTGAGAGAAATTAATAATGCAGATGCAATAATCAGGGGTTTGAGGCTTTTTTTTGATTTTTTCATAAGGTTTTTGTTAAAATTGTCCTTGAAGTTACTTTTAATGAACGAAGTATCCAAATGATTTGAACTAGAATGAATAAAGCAGTCCAGACCTAATTATAATACAAAAATGGACCGCCCATGTGAGCAGTCCATTTCAAAATGATGTAAATAAATACTTATTTTCCTGCGCGCTTACGCTCGTTCTCAGAAAGTAATATTTTTCTTATTCTTAAAGAATCTGGAGTGACTTCTACGTACTCATCAGCTTGGATGTATTCCAATGCTTCTTCCAACGACATTTTCAATGCCGGAGCAATACGCACCTTATCATCCGCTCCTGAAGAACGCATGTTACTCATCTTCTTCGTTTTCGTGATATTCACTACTAGATCTCCTTGACGAGAGTTTTCTCCAATCACCTGACCTCCATAAATAGATTCATTAGGATCAACAAAGAACTTACCTCGCTCTTGCAAGTTGTTTAGAGAGTACGGAATAGCCGTACCTTTCTCCATTGAGATCATCGATCCATTCATTCTTCCTGGAATTTCTCCTTTGTATGGTTGGAATTCGATGAATCGGTGGTTCATAATTGCCTCACCAGCAGTTTGCGTTAATAAATAATTACGTAAACCGATAATACCTCTGGATGGAATATTGAAAGTAACGATCATACGTTCACCTTTGGCTTCCATATTCAGCATTTCTCCCTTTCTTTTGGTAACAGCTTCAACTGCAGTACCTGAATATTGCTCAGGAAGGTCGATTGTCAATTCTTCAACTGGCTCACATTTTTGTCCATCAATTTCCTTGATGATAACTTGTGGTTGACCTACTTGTAATTCATAACCTTCGCGACGCATCGTTTCGATTAATACAGATAAGTGCATAACACCACGACCGAATACCATCCATTTATCCGCTTTATCTGTTTGCTCAACACGAAGTGCTAAGTTTTTTTCAAGTTCTTTCTTCAATCGTTCATCGATCTGACGTGAAGTAACAAATTTACCTTCTTGTCCAAAGAATGGTGAATCGTTGATTGAGAACAACATGCTCATTGTGGGTTCATCGATAGTGATTTTTTCCATTGGATCTGGATTTTCAGCATCACAAATAGAATCTCCAATCTCAAATCCTTCAAGACCTGTAACAGCACAAATATCACCAGGTTGAACCTCGTCAACTTTGATTCTTTCTGTTCCTTCGTAAACAAAAACCTCTTTTACACGGTGCTTCTCTTGAGACCCATCATGCTTGCTTAAAATGATTGGCATATTTGGCTTCAACGTTCCTCTTTGCAAACGACCAATTGCGATACGTCCAACAAAAGAAGAGTAATCCAATGAAGTAATTAGCATTTGTGTATTCCCCTCTTCGATCTCAACCGGTGGAAAATATTCAAGAATCTTTGCCAATAAAGGCTCGATTGAATCCGTTTCATTTTTCCAGTCTTCAGACATCCAACCGTTTTTTGCAGAGCCGTATATTGTTTCGAATTCTAACTGTTCTTCGTTAGCGTCTAACTCAAACATTAGGTCAAATACTTTTTCATGTACTTCATCTGGAGTGCAGTTCGGCTTATCAACCTTATTAATCACAACCAATGGTTTTAGCCCCATCTGTAGTGCTTTTTGCAATACGAAACGCGTTTGTGGCATTGGTCCCTCAAAAGCATCCACTAACAAACATACTCCATCTGCCATGTTCAAAACACGTTCAACTTCACCACCGAAATCGGCGTGACCAGGAGTGTCAATGATGTTGATCTTTTTGTCTTTATATGTTACAGATACGTTTTTAGATACGATAGTAATACCACGTTCTCTCTCAAGATCGTTATTATCCATCATTAATTCACCTGCATT
>CBFHXS010000008.1:0-47155 GCA_965659845.1 Brumimicrobium sp. | reverse complement strand
TTGACTCGAGCTGAAAACTCAACAATAGAATAAAAGTGGCTACAGCAGGAAAGAATTTATCTACATACGATAGCGAAAGTATTCCAAACGGTGCCGATTTTAAGATCGGCATTGTTGTTTCTGAATGGAACGAGAATATCACTCGAAACCTTTCTAATGGAGCGAAGGAAGCCTTATTGGAAAATGGCGTTAAAGAAGAAAACATTTTAATACACGACGCTCCTGGATCTTTTGAACTCCCCCTTGGAGCACAATGGATGTTAAAACGTGATGATGTAGACGGAGTCGTAGCAATTGGTTCTGTTATACAAGGAGAAACAAAACATTTTGATTTCGTTTGCCAAGCAACAGCGCAGGGAGTAAAGGACGTCGGACTGAAGTATGACAAACCCGCAATCTTCTGTGTATTGACTGACAATACAATGCAGCAAGCAATTGACCGGTCAGGAGGAAAACATGGTAACAAAGGGATTGAAGCGGCAATAGCTTGCCTTAAAATGATCCAATTGAAAAAGAACTTAAAATAATTAACTGTGACATTAATCAAATCAATATCAGGTATTCGCGGAACAATAGGTGGTAAAGTAGGTGAAGGACTTTCTCCTCTAGACATCGTTAAATTTGCCGCAGCATACGGTACGTGGCTTCAACAAGAAAATAATGCAAAAAAACTCAGCCTCGTGATAGGTAGGGATGCACGAATTTCTGGACCAATCGTAAGCGATATTGTAATTGCTACACTACGTAGTTTAGGTATAAACATATTAGATCTCGGATTATCCACTACTCCAACTGTTGAAGTTGCCGTGGTAATGGAGAAAGCACACG
This sequence comes from Brumimicrobium sp., assembly GCA_965659845.1. GTDB lineage: Bacteria > Bacteroidota > Bacteroidia > Flavobacteriales_D > Crocinitomicaceae > Brumimicrobium. Next base: position 46,327 of record CBFHXS010000008.1, on the reverse strand, counting down.
GGGGAATAATTCTAACGGCAAGTCATAACCCAAAGCAGTGGAATGCGCTCAAGTTACTTAACGACAAAGGTGAATTCATCTCTGGAGAAGACGGTAAAAAGGTACTAGAAATTGCAGAAAATGAATCATTTGAATTCGCTGAAGTAGATGATCTTGGAAAATTAACGACGAGTAACGAATATATCCAGAAACATATTGAAGCTGTTTTAGCACTACCCTATGTAGATAAATCAGCTATAGAATCAGCTGACTTTAAAGTTGTAGTTGATGCCGTAAATTCAACTGGTGGGATAGCTGTTCCTTTATTACTTGATGCACTTGGAGTAAAACAAGTAGAAGGTATTCACTGCGAACCCACTGGAGAGTTTGCACACAACCCAGAACCCCTTCCTGAACATTTAATTGATTTATCCAACGCAATCATAGAACAAGGTGCTGATCTAGGTATTACAGTCGATCCAGATGTTGATAGACTGGCTATGGTATGCGAAGATGGAAGCATGTTTGGAGAGGAGTATACCTTAGTAGCAGTTGCAGATTACGTCTTAACACAAAAAGGCGGAGCAACAGTTTCTAACCTATCTTCAACCAGAGCTTTAAGAGACATAACCGAGAAGCATGGTCATAATTATTATGCTTCTGCTGTAGGTGAAGTAAATGTTGTTGAGAAAATGAAAGCAGTTGACGCTGTGATCGGAGGAGAAGGAAATGGAGGCGTTATATTACCTGAGCTTCATTACGGAAGAGATGCTCTCGTTGGTATTGCTTTATTTTTAACACATCTAGCAAACAAGAAGCTGAAAGCAAGTGAGTTGAGAGACAGTTACCCTAAGTATAAAATATCCAAAAATAAAATTCAACTTACACCAGAAGTTAATGTTGATGTAGTATTGGTTGACATGGCGAAAAAGTATAGTGAACAGGAAGTAGACTCAACAGACGGTGTTAAGATCTATTTTGAGAAAGAATGGGTTCATTTACGAAAAAGTAACACCGAACCTATTATTCGTATCTATGCTGAAAGCGAAAACAACGAGAAGGCGGATCAGTTGGCTAAAGACATCATGAAGGAGATTCAAGCCATCATTTAATCCATTTCAGGAATTCAATAATCAAATTGATTTATTTCTTTCTGACCGATAAATTACGTCATTTTTTTTGACGTAATTTGCATACAATAATAGAGTATTCCATTGAGTACTACGTTAACTTTATTCGATGATGAAAGTATATCTGGACAACGCGGCTACAACTCCCTTAGCTGAAGAGGTATTCAATGAAATGGCTCCGTATTTAAAAAATGAATTCGGGAATCCCTCTTCTACCCATTTCTATGGTCGCCAAGCAAAAGGAGCGTTAGAAACTGCTCGAAGAAAAGTTGCGGAACACATCAATGCTCGCCCTTCAGAAATTGTATTCACCTCAGGAGGAACAGAGGCAGATAACATGGCGCTAAAAACGTCCATCAATCAGTTAGGGGTTACGAGAATTATTACATCTTCAATTGAACATCACGCAGTTGGACATACAGCTGAGGATATTTGTAATAATAAGAACGTTGAGTTGGTACACGTCAACCTTGATAAGAATGGACATGTGGATCTTGTTCATCTAAAATCACTTCTCAGTGGAAGTGATAAGAAAACATTGGTTTCTCTAATGCATGCGAATAATGAAATAGGTAATTTACTGCCCTTGGGTGAAGTAAGTAGAATTTGTCGAGATCATGGTGCTTATTTTCATTCAGACACTGTCCAAACTATGGGGCATTATGCTCTAGACATGAAAGAACTAGACATTGATTTTATTACGTGTGCAGCGCATAAGTTTCACGGACCAAAAGGTGTAGGATTCCTCTATGTTAACCAAAAAGTGAAGGCGCTACCTTTTATTCATGGTGGTGCACAGGAAAGAGGTTTACGTGGTGGAACTGAAAATCTATATGGCATAGTTGGTTTAGCCAAAGCAATGGATTTAGCTTATGAGGGTGTTGAAGCACATCAAAATCATGTTCAAAAGCTTAAATCGTACATGATCGAACAACTCAGAACTATATTTCCTGAAGTAGGGTTCCATGGAGATATTAGACCAGAGAAAAGTCTATATACAGTTTTGAATGTCTGTTTACCAAAAACTGACAAGTCTTCGATGCTTCTTTTTACACTAGATCTAAAAGGAGTTGCATGCTCAGGAGGATCTGCGTGCTCTTCTGGTTCAAATATTGGATCACATGTTCTCAGAGGAATTGAAGCAGATATGTCTCGACCAAATGCGCGTTTCTCTTTTTCGAGATATACTACAAAAGAAGAAATTGATTATGCGATTCATGTATTGAAAGAAGCATACGGGAAGGAGCTTTAATTGGAATTGAGAATACCAACCTTCTTAGTTTAAGTCTCGTTATTGAAGCATGAAACTAATTTACTTAGCTTTTATTCTATCCGTACTTTTTGCCTGCAAGAAGAGTGAAGAACCTATATCCTGCCCAGTTATTGAGCAAAATCATTCAAACAGTGAGAAAGTCAGTAAGGATTATATTCAAGCCTACCCAGGGTCGGTTTGGTTTTTCAACAATCTATCAGACTTAGAATGCTATGGTCCTACACCTACAAAAACATATACACCAGACGGTATGGAGAATGGTTGTAAAAGAATTATTGAGGATAAGATTTTAACTCCTGATCATGAAATCTTTGGAGTGTTTGATGGTAAATTTCAACTTGAAAATGATTCGGAGAAAAACATCACCTATCGTATGCCTTTTTACGATACTTCTTTAGGCACGTTTTATGAAAGAACATCATATCATATGGGTGACGAGCCTGGATATATAAAAGATTATGAGCGATCAGTAATCGGAATTGAGGATTCCATAGTACTTGGCGAAAACACATATTATGACATCATTAAAGTAAAGCATTCGATTACAACAACTTTGAGCAACGGAAATGTATTGAATGATGTAAAGTTCTATACACTTGCAAAAGACGTAGGTATGGTTAGGTATGAATACCCAAAAGAAAATGAAGATGTTTATTGCATCGGTTTTTATATTGCAGATTAGCTAAAATTCTAAAAGTCCTTCATTGGATGAATTCACTTATCAAGAATTTGAATACTCACGCGTCTATTCCTTTGTCTAGCGGCATCATCAAATTCGGCAACTAACTTTCTAAAAGGTCCATACCCTTTAAAGGTGAGTCGGTTTCTATCAATTCCAGCCTTGATCAACTCTTTAAATACTGTTTTTGCTCTATTCTCGGATAGGTTCATCGTTCCTGTATCCTTGTCTAAACCATCTCGACCTGCTTGACAACAAATATGACCCTGGATTTCTATTCTAAGATTAGGGTTATTCTCCATTATTTGAATCAATTTCTTCAAAGGTTTTTCTGATCTTTTGGTCAGAACATGTCTCCCGGGCTGAAACTCTATCCCTCCTAGATTTAGAATTTCACCAACTTTCAATAATTCTATAGTCGATTGATCAAGATCTCCATCCCGAGTAACCGATAGATGGTCTATTTCTTCTTTCATATTCAAATCTATGATTGAATCGCTGCTTCGATCAGGACCTGGATCAACTAAGTACTCTATATCTCGAACCGCTTCAACTCTGATGAAATTGATAATCACAATTCTATTCTGTGATAGAGTATCGCTTTTATCTCGTTCACCTGCCCCTCTAACTTCTATTATAAAACTTGAATCCAATCCATGATCTATAAGATATTTACTTACGCTTTGGGCTCTACTCTTTGATAATTTTAGATTGGATATTTCGCTTCCCGTAGAATCTGAATAACCGACAATCGATACTCCCTTTATATTCTTCAATGTCAAAAACTGTTTCAATTGTTTCTGTGCTTCAGAAGTTAAAGCGTCCTGATTAAGTTCAAAATAAATTTTTACCTGTTCCGCTTGACACATAGCAAACATTTGAAAGGACACAAATAAGATTAGAATAATTGTTTTCATTACAACTAGATAATAGTTTTATCTCAAAAAGTTACAAACTAATCATTTCAAAACTCCAGCATTGACTAAGGCTGTCCATAAACTTATCTTCCCAGTAGAATCCATTGAAGGCCAGATAGGTCGAATTACTCCGTCTTGAGCAGCAATGTTTAAATAATCTCCGAAGAACACATCCGACCTGGGAGTAAATGGTTCTTTCGATACTTTATGCTCTTTTATCGTTTTCCCTCCATCTGTTGAGTAAGCCATATAGACATCGGTCGATGCATCATCGTGATTCCTTCGATCATAATAAACGAAGTAAAGGTTTCCATTCGATTGATCGATATCCATCCAAGTAAAAAACTGATGCTTGTTACTATTGTCTTGGTTCACTTTTATCTTTTCACTCCAGCTTTTCCCATGGTCATCCGAGTAAATCATCCAAACTTCAGTATTGGTAGTATCTAATCCCTGATCAGTCCAATTCACATATATTCGGCCATTGAGTTCTCCTTTTGACTGATCTATTTTTAGAATGGGTAAACCATTACATCTTCCTACTCCAGGAACAGAGAAAGTCCAACCTCCTGGATGATCGTGAATTTTCACCTCTTTAGCCATCCAGTTCTCACCTTCGTCATTGGAAGTGTTCATCATAATCCCATATGGACCCGTCCATGTTACGAAGACCTTCCCTTTGGAGTTGACCGCGGGAACTGCTCCTTCCACTGTATTATCGCCATCTAAACAGTCTCCTTCAAATGAAGAAATGATTTTTGGAGAAGACCAGGTTTTACCTTTATCTGCGCTTTTGGAAAACATAATTCGAGAATGATCCATCGTATCTTTAGAACCATATTCGTCAAACTCCGTCCATGTCAAGTATAAATTACCAGTGAGAGGGCATTCAGCCACCCAGTGTTTGTCTTGTGCTTTTGGTGGTTTAACTTGAGTCGCGGAGGACTTCCATTTCCCACAACTCCATCTGCTCCGCTCACATACAATCCTGTCTATCCATTGTCCATTAGGAGGGTTCGACAAATGGAAATAATAATACCAACCATTTTTACTGATGTGCATCACCGGATCGCCATTAACTCCAAATTCTGATCGAATTGATCTACTCTTCCAGCTTTTACCACCATCGCGAGAATAGTAAAAATCATTCATGACCGTTCCTGCGATCATTTTTTTTGGATTCTTGGGGTGAATAGCAATAGATGGTTCAACCTGAGCATATGGGTACGTAGCTTTTTCAGGACGAGGAATTTGAACAACCTCGAATTGCTGACAATAAGAAATGGTGCTGCAAAACAGCACCATTAAAATACATAAATACAGGGCTTTCATTTACTTCATTTGTTGACGCAACCAAAAATTCCCTAAATCATTCTTCTCGTAAGAAAAATCATATCTCGCAGATTTAATCAATCCCATCTCCATATCTAATGTCATCAGTTGCTTGTCTCTAGAGATAATCAAATTGAATTCATCCCCCATCATTAAAGAATTTAAGAATTGATTCAAGTCAGACTCATCAACTCTAAATCCATTAAATGCAATAATCTCATCATTTGGACTCAGCCCTCCCATTTCAGCAGGACTTCCTGAACTTACCGCTCGAACAGTAAGTTCTCCTCCTGACTGCATTAAAGAAGCACCTAATGCTAATCTATCCTCTTGTACTTGATCAATCTCAAGTCCTAAAGCATCAAAATACTTGTTGTAGGGAACCGTTTTCGTACCGTAAACATAATCGTTGAAAAACTGATCTAAATCTTCACCGATAAACTCTTCAAGCGATTCTTGAAATTGTGTTGGCGTCATTCCAGTATTCTCGTCCTTGTAATACTTCTTGTACAACAACTGCATAAAATCATCCAACGACTTTTTGCCTTTAGAAGATTCAATAATCATCGCATCGATCGTCACAGCTACTAAACTACCTTTAGAATAGTAAGAGATTGTTGTGTTTCTGCTATTCTCATTTGGTCTATATGCTTTAATCCATGCGTCATATGAAGCATGAGCAACAGGCTGAACTGAATTACCTACAGATCCTTCTACCCAATTCAATGTACTCTTAAAGCGCTGTAAATACTCTCCTTCTGTATAAAAACCAGCTCTTCTCAGCAATAATTCATCATAATAAGAAGTAAAACCTTCCATTACCCATAATAAATCAGTGTAGTTCTCATTATCGTAATCGTAATCTACCAATGACTTTGGTCTTAATCGTTTCACATTCCATAAGTGGAAATATTCATGAGCAACAAGGGAAAGAAAACCAGTATAGTCTCTTCCGTCATACGTCCATCTATTTACGTTAAGTGTAGTTGATGTTTTGTGCTCCAATCCTCCAGATCCAACATTTGTATTATGAATAATAAACCAATACTCTTTATTGGGATTCTCACCAAAAACAGCCGTTGCGGCCTCGATGATCTTTGCCATATCCTTTTTCAAACGATCGATGTTGTAATTTCCTGGACCATACATAGCAACGTGATGCTTAACCCCTGCAGCATCGAAAGTGAAAGTCTCTTGGTTCCCAATTTCCATAGGAGAGTCAACCAACTCATCGTAATCTTCAAAGACATAAGTGGTTCCATTATCCGACTGCTCTCCGTCACCTGCCTTTGGAAGTGCGGTTGTAATTTTCTTGAAAGCCTCATGAGGCACAACCGTTAACCTTCCTTTCATGTCCATATTCCCTTCAGGATACATAAAAACACTCGTTCCATTCAAATAACCATGTGTTCTATCCAAAAAGCTCGTTCTAACCGTCAGTTCAAATGCATACACCTCATACTTTACACTCACCTTTTTAGCATTCTTAGAAGTAATCATCCATTTATTCTTTCTAATTTTCTGAACAAGAAGATCATTTCCATTTTCATCAGTTGCTCTAACTCGATTGATGTTCTTGGCGAATTCACGAACGAGATATGAACCTGGTGTCCATACAGGCATACTCATTACAATTGTCTCTTTATCAAAATCTTCAAGTGTAGTTTCAACATGAAAATAGTGTGTTTCAGGTTGGGGCATCGTAAGTTTGTGATGTATCGATTGCCCGAATAATTGTGTTGTAAGTAATGTAAGAAATAACAGTAAACTGATATTTTTCATAATATTTGTTATTGATTTACCCCAAATATACGATTTACACATAGAAAACATTAGCTTTGCTGCAGAGAATCAATATTTCAAACGCATGAGAAACCTATTCTTATTAATCGCATTTTCTTCTTTACTATTTGCATGTAAAGAAGATCCTAAGCCAGTCGATAACGACGAGAATCAAAACAACAAGGAAGTTATCGAACTTCGGAATAAAGTAGAGCAATTGGAGCTCGAAAACACGATGAAGGACTCTGTCTTGAATGAAGCGATTTCGTTCTTTAATGAAGTACAAGCGAACTTGGCAAAAATCAACATTAAAGAAGACGAAATACGTGTGCGAAGTTCAAACCCTGAGATTACTCCTGAGGATCAACAGTGGATACTTCAAGAGATTCAGAACATCAACTTTTTGAGAGAGCAAAATGCCAAAAAAGTAAGAAACCTTCAAGGTAAGATCAAAGACCAGACACTCAGAATAAGTGAACTTGAGAACATGGTGGACCGTTTGGTTTTGCAGATCCAATCGCGTGACGAGCAAATTGCTTCATTAAAGAGAACGCTAGCAGATTTGGATATGGAGTATGCTGAATTGTTCGATGAATATCAAGAACAAGTAGAATTAGCACTCGATGTAATGAAAGAAATGAACACAGTTCATTATTCATATGGTACATTAGAAGAGTTAGTGGAAAACGGAGTCCTTGTTAGAGAAGGTGGTTTTATCGGAATAGGTAGAAAGACGACCATTGCTGATGACATGAACCAAGACTACTTCCAACACCTTGACAAGACAAAAACGAAACAAATTAACATAGTTGGTGAAGATCCTGAAATCATCACGGATCACCCGGTTTCATCGTACGAATGGAAAGGGAACAAATTGATTATTACAGATTCTGAGAAGTTCTGGAGAATTTCAAATTACCTCGTAGTAACAGTAGAGTAATACTGGCACCAAATATTTAGTCTTTTCGATTACATTTTTTTGATGAGCGGTAGTCTACATTATCGTATTACACCTTATTTTTGTAGAAAATCACATCATGAGACCTACTGTATTTCTATTATTTCTGTTTTTTTTACTCGCTGCATCATGCTCTAAAGATTCTACGGACGATGGCTCTGAAGACTCATCATCAACAGAAAACTGTGATTTAAACTCAATTTCATCAAGTTCCGATGTTAAAGGATTTGGTATCCTATCGAAATTACCCGGCATTTGGAACGGTCCCGTTACCTCACCAACGCCATTGGGAAGTTATCCCGAGTGGATCGTAGATTTCCGACCTATTCACGAAGCCCAGGTTTCTGCAAAGAATGAATTAGACTCCTTAAATGATATATTCATGAGTTTCTTTATCACAAAGTACGACTGTCAATACCAAGTAGCGTTAAGAAATGGTGGTGGATTTGGTGGACAACAGAGAAACTCATATTTGATTATAGACAGTATATATGAATCTACAAATGAGTCTTTTTACCGTTTCGTTGATCCAATTGCTGGCGGAACTCGTGTAACAACTGATGTCTCTTTCAAAGATGACAGCTTGAATATGCATGTTTACACAAATGACTACAATAACCTTACTGAGCCAGTCACTCACATGGTCTGGAAAGCTGACCTAAGGGACCCATCTTCCTCTCAGGCTGCAGTGAATCATTTCAATTTTCCACAAAAGAAATTGGTAAAAGATTTCTCATCCACTTTTGAGGGGCTTGAAGAAGCGATTTTTTACTCTCCCACTAACGATCCCTATCCAGAAGCTGATCAACCTTACCTAGGACAATCCCTAGTTGATATAACCATATCGAATCCACAGCCTGTTGACCCAACAAAGAAGGTGTTAATTATCATTTCCACTCAACCTTTATTCAACGGAATGGTATTTCAACAATCGAACTTAGATTATAGATCAAGATATGTATTTGTGGATGCCGGAAGTGGGATCCCAAACTATACCTTTAACTATATGCATCCTGGGACCTATTATGTCAATGCTATTTATGATGCTGATGGAAATTTCAACTTCTCTAGTGGTGACTATTTAAATGGAGGTTTTGATCAATCTTTTACATTATCACCAAATGGGCAAGTATCTGTTCCGTTGAATATTAATTTTGAAATTCCTTAGTATAATCACCAAGATCATACATGGTAACTTCATACTTCGTGTAAAGATCGATCATCGTTTCCAGCATTTTTTTTGCATCAATTAGCAGTGCTTCGGCGTTACCAATTTTGACTTTCTCTAAAACTCCATGTGACTCAAAAAGTGGAATCAAATCGTCACAGTTTCTTTTTTTCGACCAGACAGGATCGTGCACTTTGGTTTTCATAGTCTTTTCATCTCCATTCGGAAACTTCACTTTCACCTCAAATAACTCAGGGTAATACACTGGATATTTGAAATCACCTATGGCGTCTTCTAAGGTATGGAGATTTGTACCTGCATTATCCAAGGTCACACCAATCATCAAGATCTTACCTCCCTGCTCTGCAACTCGATAAAAAGGGCTGTTCTGTGTATAAGGAGTTTCTTCTCCAAAATGATGACCTACAAAATAATCGGCTTTCGGTCCAATACAACTTACAGGTTCAGTTGGATGACAACTGCGAATTGTGTCTGGATGAGTTCTAAAAGTTTCCGTAATTGCACCGAGTCTACTCTTGTCGTTTTCGACATCAAATACAGAAATATCTTGTATATATTCTAATTGGTAGCTAGCATTTGGAGAATTTGGCATTAACACATGTCCTGCATCACCAACAGCCTCCAATAAAGAGTCTACTACTGTTTTAGGACCTCCTTCAATGAATCCCATTTTAGAAAGCGCAGAATGTACGAGAACAGTATCTCCTTTTTCGATCTTTGCTTTCTTAAGCTGACTTACGAGTTGATCTTTAGACCAACCCTCATTATTCGCTTTTTGAGATGCTATTCTCTTACGTGTCTGCTTTTTCTTGAATTCACGATATAAATCAAGCAACATTTGAGGTGTTATGCTACGAATCAGATCTCTCATTGTTAATTTCGAAAAACAAAACGATACGTAATCACACCTTGCTGTTTTTTACCAGCACTTCCATCATAATTAAACCGTGATTTCAAGGCATAATCTCTTGCCTTTTCAAGCATGCATGATGTAGCATTTTGAGTTTGTCCTTCTAACACCTTCGCATCAATAACATCTCCACTCTGGGCCACTTCTATCAGTACTTTAACTACTCCATTTACATCTCCACAAGTATAACCGGGATTCCGAACATACCAATCATTATGATTCAAAGGATGTCGATTATCTAACTTGTAAGAAACCATAGTTTGTCCACCAACAGCTTCATTACTACCTGACTTTGAGTTATTTTTTTTATTCTCCTCTTGGGAGTTCTCTTTCTCATTTTTAATAATATCGTTTGCTGGATTTTTAGAGTTTTGGGTTTCTTTCTGTCCCAAAACCTCATTCTTCAAAGATTCGAAAAACTCATCTTCAATACTCTCTGCACTACCCTCCGTAGATGTGTACTTTATCTCTTTATCAAAAGATCTGTCACGTTTATCATTTTCATTTTTAACGAAAGAAGAAACTTTTTCTTGAGGTTTAAACAATTGCTGTTCTTGTGGAGTTTGTATCTGATCTGCCGTGATTTCAATATCATCAGGTGACTCAATATTCCTTCCTTGAAAATCCCATGTATCATACTCAATGGCCTCCTCATAAGTTGCAATCTGAAAATAAACGAATACGGCTACATGAATCAATAATGTAATCATGATCCCGTATTTATGTCGTTCAATAAAGTCTGTTAACCTATGCATCTACTCCTTTAACGTGATAAGTTCATTTTTTGTTATATCGTAATACATTATCTCTTGTTCATTTTCACAACGAATCAAGCCATTACGAACTTCAGAAATACGAAGAAATGTTTGATCAATTGCTTTCTCTCCTTTTGAGTTTAGCAGTCCGTTTCTATTCTCAGACCTGAAAATGAAATGATCAAAAGTAATCCTTGTTAACTCGGTAAAATTGATCGGAGTTATCTCCTCTCCATTTAAACCTATAAGACCTGAGAAACCATCTCGCTCAACAATAGCCAGACCATTGACAAATGGATAAGCATAATCGTAATTATATTTAATCTTCAGTCTAACCTTGGCATCGGCATATCCCCAGCCATCTCCTTTTGTAACAGGAATCAGTTCACCATAAGCTCCAATCCCAGTAAAAATAGCTGGTAATATATTATCGCCTAAACTATCCATCAAAGCATAGCGCTCTTGTCTAAATACTTTTGCGTGACCATTTTCAAATTGAGCAAACTGGAAGTAATTAGAATATTCATTTCGTTTCAGACCAATAACGATTTTGGAATTACCATTAACATATCCATACTTCCCATTTTTCGAAACAATTGCTCTGTTTTCTTTAAGCACCCCAATTCGATCATAATATTGGTCTCCAACCATTCCGGATGGGCCCATAAATGTGCTACTGTCCCTTAATTTTAAAACAAATAAAGTATCCTTAAATCGTCTTAAATCTCCCTGTTTAGTTTGCACGAAGAAAGATCCATCATTCTTAATAAACCCAACAACACCTTTGATTTTAACCTTTGCCAAACCATTTTCAAATGTAAAAGCCTGGTCGTACCGTGTCGATATAGCAACTGAGCCATCTGGGGCATAATATTTAAATCCTTTCTCATTCTCAGCATAAAAGAGACCTTCACTTAACGCTCCAACATCCAAGAATTCAGGTTTGAGAATATAGTCACCCGTTGTTCCTATCAAACCAAAATATCCATCCTTTTCTACAATAGCTATACCCTGATTAAAATCTTGAGCCTCATCAAAAACACAGTCAATGACAATTTGACCACTTTTGTCTATATAACCAAACTTATCATTACAAACTACTACTGCCAGACCATTGGAAAAATTACTTGCATAAGAATAGTCAGCATCAATCATTAATTGACCTTCCCTATTCATGAAACCAAAATTTGTATTCTTTTTGATCAGAAACAATTCTTTACCCACTAACTCAAGATCACTTTCAATCATTTCAGGAAATGGAAAACTTGGATGTTCCTCCTCAAATTCTAAAAGAACACCTTTCGAATAATCAGCTATTGAAAGTCTGTAGAGGTTCTTCCAGGCCTCATTGATGTATGGACTTTCAGGAAACTCACGAATAAAACTTTCATATTCAGCTATTGTATTTTTAACAGTAGAGAGTTCGTATAACTTCTTATTTGCCTGAGCCACATAAGGATTGTTTGGATATTTTAATACAAACTCATTAAAGGATTCGATTGAACCCGCAGTTATGGTTTCAAGGTATTGAGCTTCATACATCGCTTCTTTAGCTTCTTCATATCGATGACTTTCGGGGTACCGCTTCAAGTACGTTTGAAAAGAGATACTTTTACCTTCATTTTGCGTATTCTCAAAAGCAAGTTCATCTCTAACATAAATTGCTGAATCTCGTAAAGAAGACCAAGGGTGTTTTGCAATAAAATGCTTCATTGCCATTACCGTATTGGAATCAATAGCAGCCTTAAAGAAAAAGTTACTTATTTCTGACCTAAGAGCGAGTGCTTTCTCCAAATTGTAATCAGCCTTTTCCAACCATTTAAGTTGTTTCTTTTCATCAGCTTCATTATAACTCTCAACGGCTAATAATCCATAATGGTATGCCGAGTCAACCTGATGAAAAGGATTGTCATTCCTGAAATAAATTTGACTCAAACCATGAGCAGATGGAGAGGTGTTTCTTTCTAAACCTTTTTCGAATTGCTTTTTAGCCTCAAAGTAATTGTATACTTCAAGCGCTTCATACCCCTTATTCACGTGGCACCCGGCTAAACTAAAAAGCGTTAAAAAGAAGATGATCTTTACTAATTTCAAGTGTAATTCTCTTTGTATTTTGGTTTAACAAAAATAACATTATCATCTGTTAATATCTGTATAAATAAACCTTTTGGATGTCTCAGTTGAGGAACTTAGAAAAAGACAAGGTATACTAAGCCTGTTATGACGAATACAGATATTAGATTCAACAGTAAACCATACCTTACCATATTCTTTACTGAGATCAAGTTTGAAGAGTAAACAATAGCATTTGGAGGAGTGGCTACGGGCAACATAAAAGCACAGCTTGCACTTAATGCCACCGCAGCAGAAACTCCAATTAAAGGCAAATCGAGCTCCAGTGCAAATTCACCTATCAGTGGAATTAGAAGACTCACGAGAGCCAAGTTTGACATCAATTCTGTTGAAAATAAAGCAATCGCAACAATAATTAATATCAACACGATGACTGGCAACTCTATTAATGGAATGAGTTGATCTATTAGGTACGAAACTATGTTAGCATCTGCAAGAATTGCGGCTAGAGCCATTCCTCCTCCGAATAGAAAAAGAATCCCCCAAGGCAATCTTTTTAAATCGTCCCACTCGAGTAAGGGAGTTCGATCTTTGCTTGGTATTATAAATAAAAGCAACGCTCCTGTAAGGGCTATACTAGTGTCATTAATTTCGAATGGAAGAATTTGATTTATAAAAGACCTCAGCATCCAGAAAATAACTACGGTAATAAAAAGATAAAGAATTCTCCTTTGATTAAAATCCAACTTTCTTTTCTCTATTACCCCCATTTCGAAAGAAGCTTTCTTGACAAAAAAGTAGCGCAAAGTGAAAAAAGTAATCGTAAGCATTGTGAGCATAAACGGAAAAGCAAAAACAAACCACTGAATAAAATCAACTTGAATATCAAACTGTTGATTTAATATACCTGCCATTTGAATATTTGGAGGAGTCCCGATCAAAGTGGCTGTACCTCCAATATTCGCTGCAAATGCAATACTCAGCATCAATCCTATTGAAAATAACTTTTTCTCTCTGAATCGAGGGATTGCTCGAATAACAGAAAGAGCAATAGGGAGCATCATCAATGCCGTTGCTGTATTACTGATCCACATACTCAAAAAGGCCGTCGCAGCCATGAAGCCGCCAAGAATACGCACAGGTGTTTGACCGAAAGTTCGAATGATACTAAACGCGATCTGCTCGTGCAACTTCCATTTTTCAATTCCTAATGCAAGAACAAAGCCACCAAAAAATAAGAATATCATATGATTACCATATGACTGAGCAAGAGGTGCCTTTTCTATGAGCTCAAATGGTAAACCTACGATTATTGGTAATAATGCAGTTGCGTATAGAGGTATCGGTTGAGTTACCCACCAGTACACCATCCAGATGGCTAAACCCAATGCTTGAACATTGAATACATCGACCTCAAAAAGATAAGATCCAATAAAGATCAAAATACCTATGAAAAAGTGAACTGTATTGGCCTTCATGTAGCAAACATACAAACGATTTTCATGAAAAATGACTGGTCTTACCACAAAATTCAATGTATTTTTATAAAAATTTACAGTCTATGCGTTTTTGGTTATATCTATTTGTTCTTGCTTTTCTATCCAGCTGTTTTAAGGGAAAATCTGTTGACCTCATTATTCACAATGCTGATATTCACATTATGAATGACGCACTAGATAAAGCAGAGGCCATTGCTATCAAAGATGATAAAATCATTGAAGTTGGACCAGAACGACAGATATTAAATAAATATACTGCAGATAAATACATCAATGCCGAGCAAAAAGATGTTTTCCCTGGTTTACACGATGCTCACGGCCACATAATGAGCTTAGCTAAGCAACGTCAAAATGTAAATTTAGTCGGCGTAACATCTTACGATGAAATGATTCGAAGAGTCCAGAAACATCAAGACAAGCATAAACAAAGAATTATCCAAGGACGCGGATGGGATCAAAGCTTATGGGGAGAAAAAAGTCTACCTAACCATCAGAAACTATCTGAGGCATTTCCCGATACACCTGTTGCACTAACAAGAATTGATGGTCACGCGATGCTAGTAAATCAAGCAATGATGGATTATGCTTCGATTTCTGACACACTCAACGTCGAAGGAGGAGTTGTAGATCAAAAAGCTGGAATACTTTTAGATTTTGCATTAGACTATGTGAACGATCAACTTCCTAAGCCAAAAAAAGAGGACCTTAAAAACAGTATTCTTGAAATACAGGATGAAATACTTGCATACGGCATAACTCATGTCCATGAAGCAGGTCTTCATAGAAATGAGCTTGAAATATTTCAAGAACTAGCTAAAGAACAGAAGCTAAAACTACAAGTCTATGGGATGATATTTCCTACAGAGGAGAACTTTCAATTTGCTGAGAAAGAAGGATTTTACAAGGAAGGAAACTTATCCGTTCGCAGTTTTAAAGTTATTGTAGATGGGTCGCTAGGTTCACATGGGGCTTGCCTACTTCAACCCTATGCCGATTCTGCTACTTACGGTATTATGCTTCAAAATCCAGAGGAGGTTCAAGATATATTTAGAAAAGTAAAAAATCTAGGGTACCAACTGAACAGTCACTGTATCGGTGATTCAGCAAACAGAGTCGTGCTGAATACAATAGATACTCTGATGAACGATGTTGCCGATCATCGCTGGAGAATTGAGCATGCGCAAGTAATTCATCCAGATGATTTCAAACTTTTCGAAAAAAGTAGAGCACTACCTTCTGTTCAGCCCACTCATGCCACGACAGATCAAAGATGGGCAAAACAACACTTGGGTGAAGAAAGATTATTAGCAGGTGGTTATGCCTATAACTCGTTGCGCAAATCTTCTGGCATGATACTATTTGGGACTGATTTTCCCGTTGAGGATTTCGATCCTTTTGCTACATTATTTGCAGCTACTTCGAGAAAAAACAGAAATAATCAACCCGCTTCAGGTTTCTTAATCGAAGAAAAGGTCTCTTACCCTGTCGCGTTAAAAGCGATGACATTATGGGCTTCCTATGGATGTTTTGAGGAAGGTCGACTCGGCACATTAGAAAAAGGAAAACAGGCTACCCTTACTATTCTTGATCAACCCATTGAGCAAAATGATGAATATGCACCTAATTATTCAATAATTACACTTATAAATGGCGAGCCTGTTTATGATATGAATTTAGAATGGTAATACTATTTCACCATGGAATTTTGTAAATTTAGAGTAATTATATCAACGTCACGTTAGTATATAACGTCTTCAATTTAAAGATGCACTCATGAATAAATTATTTCTGCTTTTACTTTCTTCAAGTTTCTTCTTCAATACTTCTGATCTATTGGGTCAATTTGGGTTTCAATACAACGACTCAATCATTGTTAAAAGAGGAACGGACACACTAGATTTCGCCTGGGCTGGAGGACTGAGTCATGCTCAAACATCTTCCATAGATTACAATTTCGATGGACTCCCAGATCTTTTTATATTCGATAGGAGTGCTAATCAAATCCGATTATTTGAAACTGTTGAAGAGAATGGTGAGAAGTTTTACAAATATGTATACGACAGTCGATCTCTATTCCCAAAAGACGTAAGGTACCGAGCTATAATGGTAGACTATAACAACGATGGTAAAAATGATCTTTTCACTTATGGAATTGGAGGAGTCAAAGTGTTTAGAAATACAGGAAATCAAACAGACGGACTGACTTGGGAGCTTGCCAAAGAAATCTTAGAGTCGCAGTATGCAAGTGGAAATATTAACAATTTGTATGTCAGCTCTATTGATTTACCTGCCTACGTAGATATAGACGGAGATACAGACATTGATGTTTTAACTTTCCATCTTGGAGGTGAACGCGTAGAATACCATAAGAACGTTTCGATAGAAAACTATGGACATGCAGATTCGCTTGAGTTTGTAATGATGAATGAATGTTGGGGAAAGTTCATGGAAAGTGATCAAAACAACAGTGTTATTCTAAATGCAACAGATGGACTTTGCGGAACACCAAGTATTTCAAATCCAGAAAAGTATGCTCGACATGCAGGTTCTAGTCTTTTATCAATAGACTTAAACAATGATAACGTAATGGACCTGATTTTAGGAGACGTTGCTTACAACAACCTTGTAGGTTTAACAAATGGTGGGATTGCCCCCAACCAAAACTCCGCGATGGTAAGTGCTGATCAAAATTATCCAAGTAATACAACACCTGTTGATTTACCGATTTTTCCAGCTCCGTTTTATGTGGATGTTGATCACGATGACATCAAGGATTTACTCGTTGGAACTAATGCAAATGGAGGCTCTGCAAACAGAGAAAGTATAATGTTTTACAAGAATCTCGGTACGAATACACAACCAAATTTCTCTTACGTTCAAGATGATTTCATGCAAGGGCAAATGATAGAGAATGGCAAAGGGTCAATTCCGGTCTTGATTGACCTCAATGAGGATGGGTTGAAAGACTTATTGATCTCAGCTAACTTCAGATATCTTGACCCTTTGGATAAGATATCTAAGATTCAATATTATCAAAATACTGGAACTGCATCACAACCTGTGTACACTTTCATAAGTGATGACTGGCTCTCATTATCTTCTGAGGGATATGGTTTAAGAATGCATCCCACATTCGGAGATTTAGACAATGACGGAGACAAAGACATGCTCTTAGGAACTGAAAGTGGGGTTATCCACTATTATGAAAAAACGGGTAGTAATCCAACAGATTTCACCTTAAGTCAGTTGAATATCACAGATGACCAAGGAGCGATGATTAACGTTTTTAGCTATGCTTCCCCTCAATTATTTGATCTAAATAATGACAACTTATTAGACTTAATTATAGGTAAAAGGGTAGCTGGAATAACTTATTTTGAAAACGTTGGAACTGCTGCTTCTCCATCCTGGAAATTAATTTCTAACGACATTGGAAAAGTAGATATGGGAACAACAGTATATCCTGACAATTATACGGTACCCATGTTTGTTAGACACAATGATACGACACATCTGTTTGCAGGCAACAGGGAAGGAACGATTTATTACTACACTGAAATTGATGACAATATTGAAGACGGGGATACTTTCAACTTAGCTTCAGACATCTATGCTAATATTGATGCAGGAGGTTATACGGCTCCATTTATAGACACCATAAGGAACAATAATCAATATGACCTCTTTCTAGGAGTAGATCTCGGTGGATTATGGGCTTATAAAGCGGACGAATTCAGCGATCCGTTTATTGCCGTAGAAAATTATACTAAAGAATTTAATTTTACTGTATACCCTAATCCTTCTGAGAACGGTATTTTCCATGTAAAAATAGAGGATCAACAAAAAGAAATATCTATTAAAGTAATCGATGCTTTAGGTCAAACAGTTGCTAGAAACAAAAGCGTTTGGGGTACAGGTATAATAGATATCTCTGCACATTCAAAAGGAGTATATACCTTATTGATTCAAGATGGATCAAACATACTTTCAACAGGAAGAATAATAAAACTATAATTGTATTATCCTTGAGAATGCAAGGTTAGCAGATAAATCTTTGTGATTGGGTTCTGCATCAAACAATCCATACAGTGTGGCACCTGAACCAGACATTGAAGCGTAAACGGCTCCCATATTATAAAGCTGATTTTTCAAATCCTCCAGATGAGGATGTATTTGAAACACACTTTCCTCAAATTGATTAATAACTTTTCCTTTCCATTGGTGAACAGGAAGTTTCAATAGATCCAATAATCTTTCAGAAGGAAGTTTCGGCACAACATTGGCATACGCCTCCTTTGTACTGACATGCGTCCCGTCATTCACAAGCAATAAGTATTTACCACTTAGGTCTAAATCTATAGTATTTAGCTTCTCTCCTCTACCTTGAGCAAACTGCACATTATTCTCCACAAAAAATGGACAGTCTGAACCTAGTAATGATGCTATTTCTTTCAATTCATCATTTGAAATGTTGAGATTAAATTCATTATTCAACAACTTCAATGTTTCAGTTGCATCCGCAGAACCACCTCCTAACCCACCTCCCATGGGTATATTTTTATATAAATGCATGTGAACAGGAGAAATTGAATATCTCTCTTCAATCAACTTAAAAGCGCGAATACATAAATTGTTATTCGTATCTCCTGGAATATCCAATCCACTATGTGAAAACTTGAACTCTTCTGACCGTACAATTTCGAGTACATCGTTCAATGGAACAGGATACATGACTGATGTGATCTCATGAAAATTGTCATCTCTTTTGAAATGAATATTGAGACCTATATTAATTTTACACTGAGGAAAGGATATCATATCTACAAATGTAGAAATAGCAAACTATTTTTTGTAACTTTCGCCGCTTAAAAAGAAACAAATTATGTCGACATACTTAGATTTTGAAGAGCCATTAAAAGCACTAGAGGATCAAATATCCAAAGCAAGGGAGATTGGTCAAGACGCTGAGCTAGATATGACTGATAAAATCAATGCTTTAGAAGAAAAGCTTAAGGAAAAAACAGATGAAATATTTTCCAATTTGACGCCTTGGCAAAGAGTGCAGTTATCGAGACACCCAGAACGTCCTTACACACTAGCTTACATCGATGCTATTACGAACGGAACTTTCCAAGAACTTCATGGAGATCGAAATGTGAAAGACGACAAAGCGATGGTTGGTGGTTTTGGTGCTATTGATGGTAAAACTGTTATGTTCGTTGGACAGCAAAAAGGTATGAACACCAAAATGCGTCAATACAGAAACTTTGGTATGGCTAATCCTGAAGGATACCGTAAAGCCCTTAGGTTAATGAAATTGGCCGAGAAGTTCAATAAGCCAATCGTAACATTTATTGATACTCCTGGAGCATTTCCTGGACTAGAAGCAGAAGAAAGAGGTCAGGGCGAAGCAATCGCGAGAAATATCTACGAAATGATGAACCTTAAAGTTCCTGTAATCTGTATCATTATTGGAGAAGGTGCCTCAGGTGGAGCTTTAGGAATTGGTGTTGGAGACAAAGTTCTTATGTTAGAAAACACGTGGTATTCCGTGATTTCTCCAGAATCATGTTCTTCAATCTTATGGCGTTCATGGGATTACAAGGAACAAGCTGCAGAAGCCTTAAAACTTACCTCTAACGATATGAAAAAGTTAAAACTCGTTGATAGTGTCGTTAAAGAACCAGCAAATGGAGCTCACCGAAATTCAGACGAAATGTTCTCAATTGTCAAAAGAGAGATTAAAAGACAAATTACTCTACTTTCGAAATTAGATCCACAAGAACGTTGTGAGAAGAGGATGAAGAAGTTTACAGATATGGGAGTATTTAAATAAACATTCTCCAAAATATAAAAAAGGCCTGAAGTCAATGACTTCAGGCTTTTTGTTGTTGTTTGTTTTGGTCTGATGACCAGGAAGTGATAGTTGTCTATGCTTTTACAACTACCAAGAGGATTAAATTGTGCCGTTTTCCGTATGCTCTTGTTGAAGGGGTAATTCCTTAATTTCTTTTTTCTGCTTTTCGTACTTAAAATAAGAATAAGCGTCACATGTAGTATGACCACCACAGCTAACTAATAAAAGAGAGATCGCTGATAAAGCAAATAGTTTTTTAATTGTCTTGTTCATCGTATGGGTTTTTGTTGTTGTCTGTATTACAGGGCAACAGAAAATTCAAATTCCATAAAAAAAAGCTCTTTTTTTTGTAACCTTTTTCTAAACAACTGTATTTCACTTATTTAAATATATACTATTTCTTTAGAATTTAAAAATTATTATTTGTAGGATTCAATTAACTACGTTTTTTTTCTATGTAAGAATTACGTAATTTTATACAACCAAATTCTTTAACATGCGTATTTTTTTTACTGTGATTTCTGTATTTTCAATTTCCTTGTTACTTGCACAGGATTTCAGGAAAACGAACTTCTCAATTAATAAAACAAAAACTATTACAACGTTTAAACCTCAGAGCCAATTTGCAGAGTTTGTGAATAATCTTGAAATGCCTTCTCCAGATGGAAGTTCTTCCAAATCGTACCTTATGCAACAGAAAATCAAAAGTAAGTTGCATTATAAAAATGACAGAACTCAATTCAAATCGGACTATGTAAAATCCATTTTACAACCTGTCGTTGGAGATTCTTTTTATCCGAAAAGATGGGTTAATGGAATTCAATACCCTGTATATGCTGGAATACCTAGTGATAATACGATGGCAGTATCGAACGAAGGCATAGTATTATTGGCAATGAATTCAATTATTTGGGCATATGATATGAATAGTGACAGTACTCTTTTCGAAGATCAACAGATTGGACTTAACAGCTTTGTAGATGGATTTGGTACGAGCTTCTATTACGACCCAAAACTAGCATATGATCCAGAAGAGGATCGATTTATTCTTGCCTTATTGAAAGATAATACCCCGAGCAAAAGTGAGGTATTAATGTGTTTCAGCTCAACAAATGACCCAAGAGATCCGTGGTACATCTATAGTTTACCAGGTAACCCATTAGATAATAACAGATGGACTGACTTCCCTACAATATCCGTTACGAACGACAAAGTGTATTTTACCGCAAATCTTATCGTTCCTAATGAACCTTGGCAAATAGGATTTGATGGTTCTATCATTTGGGAAATGGATAAGTTTGAGGCTTATTCAGGAGACACAACAATGCAGGCATATCTTTACGATAGCATCACCTACGAAAACAATTACGTTCGTAATTTACACCTGATTACTGGAGCTAATGGAAATGTTGACAAACAATTCTTACTCTCAAATCGGAATTTCGATGTTGAAAACGATACAATTTTCTTTTTAGGAATTGATAACGGATCACTTTCTATTTCTGCCTTAAAAACTGATGTTCCTTATGGAGTTCCACCAAATGCTAGACAAGTTGATACAGATACTTCTGACGCAACTGATGGTTTGCAAACTAATGATGCACGCGTATTGGGAGGCATTCTAATCGATGATGAAATTCAATTTGTTGGCAATACGATTAATCCATCCACTGGATTTTGTGGAGTGTATCATGGGGTGATCTCAAATGTATTCAATTCTCCAAAAGTAACGGGTAGAATTATCGGTGATTCAATTAAAGATTTTGGTTATCCAAATATTGCATGGTCAGGGAATGAAGGTTGCGATAGAGAGGTAATCATAGGTTTTAACCATTCCTCTTTTACAGACTTTCCAGGAAACTCTGCAATTTTCTGCAATAACGATAGACAATACTCTCCTGTTCTTGAGATCAAGAAAGGAGCGAATTTCGTAAATCGATTAAATGGAGGGTATGAAAGATGGGGAGATTATTATGGACTTCAGCGTAAATATAACTCAGGGGAAATATACTCTTTTGGCTATTTAGCCATGCCGAACAATGGTAATTCTGGTTTCTTAGCACAACTATATAGCCCGGATACCTCCAGAATAAGTTTGGACATTACAGTTACTGATTACTCATTTTGTGACATAACTTTGGAGGCTACAGCTATTGGAGGAGAATCTCCTTTTGAATATTCATGGGAGAACCAAAATTTCTCTTCAAGCAGCAGCTATACAGGAGCTTGTGTGAATGATACCGTGAGTTGCATAATTCGAGATGCGAGAGGTTGCACTGATACTTTAAATTACATTATACCACCTAAAGCTATTCCTTCTGGAATGGTTTATCCAAACCCTACTTCAGATCTAGCAGCCATTCAGTTTGAATTGGATACAGAACAAACGGTACATGTTGAGATATTTGATTCAAATGGTAAACTTGTTAAGAAGCTTGGAACATTACCCGCAAAAAAAGGACTCAATGAATATGTATTTTCAATGAGTCCTTTAGCAAGAGGTATTTATAATATTTTACTTATTGCTGACGAAGAAGTACTACAACAAGAAAAAATAGTTAAACAATAATTTATCTGTTTACCATTATTTTCTTAGAATGCGGCTTGTTACCAACAAACAAAGTAACAACGTAGATGCCATTCTCCATACTTTCTGGCAATCTTACTTTCTCAGTAAAGTCTCCTTGTTCAAAAGAACCTTCATTATTGAAATATACAGACTTACCTGAAAGATCAATTACGTTTACAGAAACATCGCTTGAAGCTTGAACAGGAAAATCAATTATTACTGCATGTTGTGAAGGCGAATATCCCATTTCAATTGCGGCATTATTCTCTTGAGATTGAAGAGATGCTTGTGGGTTGCCAAACACATGCGAAGAAAGATAAATTACATCTCCTGATGTACTTCCAGAACCATTCGTTTTATTTGTAGCAACATAAAAAGTAACGTCAGCAACGTCAGATGGAGCATCCCAATCAAAAGTCCATGAAGTCTGTCCTGTTCCAGCAGCGGTGTGTGTAACATAATCTCTGCTCAATTGTGCATTTGATGTTAGTTGTGTATTTGCACCATCGGATATAGTAAATGATCCAGCCATCTCATTATTTTCATCAAGAGCTACCAACTGAAAACCATTCTTATTTGAGGCATCGCTTAAACTTAACGTCATTGCATTAATTGCTCCGGGAGTATAATTCGTTCCTCCCCCATCAAGCGTGAGAGAGTTCACAGTTGTACCGTCTTGTGCAGTACCACTATGACAATTCGTACAAGAGCTCTCACCAGGTGCTCCCGTCTTAGCCGAGGGACCAGCACTAGTATTCAATTTCACTTGATGAAACTTATTCGTAGAAAAATCTGCTCTATTACTCATGAATAGAAATGCACTACCAGTAATGGCAGCTAAACCAATAAATTTAATGTAGCTTTTTTTCATATTTCTTTAATTAAATAATTTACCTTGATTAATCCAACAATTCATTTTCCGTATAGTTGAATCTGCCAGTTTCGGCCCTCCTTGAGGCATAGCGGAAACTCCTGACTCATGTCTGATCACACTCAATATAATATCAGCATGTTCTTCAGCTTGCGCATAAGTTTCAAATACATATCCAGCTGCATTCGAATTAGCGTTGTGGCAACCTGAAGTACTACAATTGAGCGTTAAAAATGTTTGGATATTGCTAGTGTAAGACACCAATTCGGGACAGTCTTCAGATATTCCTTGTGAATCCTCTACCTTATCTTTCCTGCATGAAAAGAAAAAAGTAGCAAATGAGAATATGACTATTATTATTTTCTTCATTATTAATACTTAAATGTTCTAGTAATACTAAACCCAAATCGGAATTGGCCTTCCAACCAATCTGATTGAGTTAAAGCAATATATTGCAACTCACCGAAACCTCTCGCATTTGTGAAGTTAAACGTGAATGTATGTCCATTTGTTAACCACTCAAGGGCAACTCCTAAACTATTTTTATAATCATCTCGAACATTAGCACCATGAATATTATAGAAGTATTCAGCAATCAGACCAAGACTTTTATTCAATCGAATTCTAGCCGCAGCTCCAAGTGAAAATAAGCCATTAACATCGTTAGACTGTACAATATTTCTATGCACATAAGTTGGCATTAATGCCATACTAAAACGCGGATGAAATTTACGCGCAATTGTCAATTGAGAACCGTACATCATTCGATGCGCAAAACGTTCAAAATAAGTAACGGAAGAAATATCTTCAGATGACGGCATATAGGTTCCATAAATACTTCCTGCATAAGAAATGGAAAGGGGTATGCTGTTATCCTCAGTTTGCGTTAGGAATCTATATTTCACAGAGCCCTCCAATATAGATCGATAAGGGCCACTTCCTTTCAATCGTGAGAAACCTACCATTAAGTTATCCGTCAAACCAAAATCAAAACCAAAACGAATATCTGCCGCATTATCAAAGCCAAATGCTGTTTGTACTCCTCCTTGGTCACCAAGTGCATCTCCGAATCTATGTGCAATTATATATCTCCACTGTCTCTTCTTCAGCGTCTCAGTTGAATTCCCATTAATTATTCTAACAGAAGAAAAAGTCTCCGAAACTATATCCTTTTTCTCCTCTTGGGCATTAGAAAAAGTAACATTCAATAAACCTAAGACAACCGTAATTAAAACTAATCTACTCATTTGTTAGCTATTTTTTTGATGTAGGCCATAAGATCTTCAAGCTGATCATCAGACATTTTTTCTTTTGTGTAAAGTGGCATATATTGTTTTCTACCTGTTATAGGATAGGTTCCCCATCGGGACACCTGATAAACACTCAAATCATCATATCCCTCTCGGTGATTCCATAAATACTTACCTGATAGAACATCATCCGATAAATTGAGATACGTCACACGCGAGTTCTCATGGCAATACATACAAGCAGATTTATAAATCTTCTCCCCGTTTTCAGGGTCTCCTTTCGAACCATAAGATCTTTTATTCTCTGGCATAGCGCCAGTAAATGTAGCTTCATAACGATTTACATAACTTCCCTGAAGCATAGTTAATGCTTCGTCTTGATTGACTTCACGATTAAGTGCAGTATTCAGTAGTTTCATTTCATTGTTAGACAAACCTAAATCCGACAGCTCCAATTCATTCTTCTTATAGTAATGCATAATAGCATTCAATTCCCATGGAACAAGTTTTCTGCCTGAAGCGCAATATTCGGCACATAGTTGTATCGCATTCTCAAGTGTATCCCTTGCGTCTATTACTAAATCTCCATATTTCTTATCATAATCACCATTATAATATTTCAACCTATTGTAAATCCCAAAAAAGGTGGATCCAGCGGTATATGGTAGATCATTTTTCACTAAATAATCTAGTCTATCTTGAGGATTTAAATTCGTTATATCAACGGTCTCCTTAACTAGGTTGTGGCAGTCCGTACAATTAAAATAAGGAGAAATAACTTTTCCTTTTTCACCCTTATAGTTTGCCTTGCCTTCAGTTATGAGCTGAAATCCCACTTTAGCTAATTCTTCATCATACGTTTTCATGTAGTGATTAGGAAGCTGTGCTCCAAGTGCATGCTCTACTTCAGCAACAGAAAGTCTTTCTATCTCATCTACTCGAGTGATTTTAGATATACTCTCATGACTTTTCAGTATAAAACCAAAAGAGATCATTACACTCATTAAAAACACCAAAAAGAAATTTGTTTTGATCATAACTCATTATCATATACGCCAATAATAGCAGTATGGTTTGTGAAAGTACAAATAAATTGAGTTTATGTTTTAGATCTATTCTTCTGATTAGTTAAATTCGTAAAAAATTCAAGATATGTTCGGGAAAAATATGATGGAGCAGTTGCAAAAAATGCAAGCTAGCGCAGAAGAAACAAAGAAAAAACTTGAATCTCTTACCGTCTATGGTGAGTCTGGTGGCAACCTGATTAATGTTGAGATGAATGGTAACAGAAAGCTAACAAAATTAACTATCAATGCTGAACTAGACCAAATAGACAAAGATGATCTTGAGGACTTACTTTCTGTAGCTTTGAACAGGGCCATAGAGGAAGCAGACAAAGTTAATCAACAAGAAATGGCTAACTCAGCCAAAGGGATTATCCCCGGAATATAAGTTGCATGAATAAAACTGAATTACGATCTTTTTATAAAAAAAAACGAGCTCAACTTGGTGAGAACCATAGAACAGTCACATCTAATAAAATTGCTAACCATCTGGAAAATTCGTTTTCTTTTGAGGGAGAACTCATCAGTATATTTTTACCAATTTCTAGACTGTATGAAGTCGATACTCGTTTCATTCTAGAGAGATTTTCACTATCTAATACGTTTTGTGCGCCGATTGCTGATTTTGAAAATCATTCTATGCAGCACGTCGAATTAAATAGCAAAACAATCATAACAGTTAATGAATGGGGGATTCCTGAACCTAACAACGGACATGCTTTCTCTGAAAAAGATATTACAGTAGTTATTGTTCCACTTCTTATCTCTGATTTAAAGGGAAATAGATTGGGTTACGGCAAAGGATTTTACGATCGCTTTCTTGCTAAATTGGGAGATGATGTATCGATAATTGGAATCAACTATTTCGAACCTTTACAATCTCTTCCCGAAGTAAATGAATTTGATGTACCTGTCCATTATTTAGTTACAGGAGACTCTATTTTCAAAAGTGAGTATAGTTATCATTAATTTCTTTTTGAAAAAAAGCACAAACTAAACAATTCCACACATTGTGTAAAAAATCATTTTTCCTTGTTAATATTTCATCAATTCAAAACATTTTATGATATTTGAGCGGGATAATAGTTGCCGTCCTGGTGACTAAGCTCCAATAAGTAGTTTTAGCAAAGCAAAGCCTCCTTTTTGGGGGCTTTGTACTTAAATCACTTTTTTTAGTAGTGCATCCTTCCCTCTAAACAGAACTATTTCACCTTCTTTCTTGCCCGATAACAACTTACCAAAAGGAGATCCCATAGAAATGGAGAGCACGGTGTATGTATCTAACTCCAACTTGCCAATAGCTGGACCTAACAAGAAAACAACATCATCTAAAATCACAATTGAGCCCTGCTCACAAATAGTACTTAATTTCTTCTTGCTTAGCCGCTGGAGTTCATTTAATTGTACTTTCAGTTGATGAAGGTTCTCTTCTCCCCTATCAATCTCTTGTTGCGCCATAGAACGTCCTGTTTCATACTTATCCCCTGCACTACTTTTGGTATCATTATTTCTAGCGTCTATCAAACCATCTAAATAAGATTTAGACTCATCAATGCTTAGCTTGACGCGATCAATCAATCCTTGAAATATTTTATCTCTATCAATCATTGTCAGCAAATCATTTAGTTATTCGGTCAAAATCCTCAAAAAACAATGGATAAGATTTCTTTATCGACTCTGGTCTGCTAATCACGATTTCCTTTCTCGACCTTAAAGACATTAATGAAAGTGCCATTGCCATTCTGTGATCATTGTGCGAATCGACAGCCCCTCCAACGATAAATTGACTAGCTTTTAATCCTTTTACAACGAGATCATCTTCAACATTGGAAACATCAATTCCTAATTTAGTAAATTCTTCAATGAGAGCTGAAGCTCTATCGCTTTCCTTATGTTTTAATCTATGAACACCTTTTATTCTAGACTCACCTGAAATCATTGCTGCTAAAGCAACTAGCGGAGGGAATAAATCTGGACAATGAGTTGCATCGAAATTAAATGGCACTAAATCAGCTGTTCTAACAATTAAATTGTTATCCTCCCAACTGAAAGAACCCCCAACCTCTATGACAACATCAAGCATTGCTCGGTCGGCTTGCGAAGACTGCTTTTTTAAACCTTTCATCTCGAGTTCTCCACCTATAAGAGCTGCCACGATTAAGAAAGATGCTCCACTCCAATCTCCTTCCACTTCATAGGTTTTAGACCTATTTATACTTTGATTCCCTTTAACTTTGAAACACCTATACTCTTCATGTTCTGCCGTTAAACCAAAGTCTCTCATTACTTCAAGCGACATTTCGATATATGGAATACTTTTTAAGTTCTCTACTTCAATGGTTAAATCAAAATCCAAGAATGGCGCCACAATCAAAATCCCTGAAAGCAATTGTGAACTCGTAGAGCCATCTAGCTTTAGCTCCCCCTCTTTTGTCTCACCAGAAATTTGAAGAGGCAAACACCCCTGGTTACTTTTGACACTTTTCCCCAATTGGCTCAGCGCATCTATGACCATATCCATAGGTCTTGTTAAAATCGATCCCTTTCCATTTACAGTATACGTCTGATCAGTCAACAAACTAAAAGCACTAAATAGTCGAGTACTCAAACCCGCTTCACCACTATTAATTTCATAGGTCTGATTCTTTTGAATTCCTCCACGAATAAATAGCAGCTCACCTTCATATCGAATAGAACAATCAAGGTTTTCGATAATACCAAGTGCAGCACTGACGTCATCACATTCAGTAAGTTGAGACAATGCTAAATACTCATTACCCAGAGCACACAGAGCGATTGCTCTTTGCGCATAGCTTTTTGATCCTGGAACATTTATATTACCTCCAACCTTTTCCCGAGGAGTAATTACTTTTTCACTATCCATATCATTCTAGATTAGAAAATTCTCTTACAAACTCCCACAACACAACACCAGCACAAACAGACACATTTAAACTATGTTTAGTTCCAAATTGAGGTACTTCTAAAACAAGGTCTGACGCATCAACGACATTCTGCTGAACACCATCCACTTCATTCCCCATCACCAAGGCATACTTTTGAGTCAAATCAACTTTTAAATTGTTCAGCATCGTAGTACTCTCTGTTTGTTCAACAGAACAAATCTTGAATCCGTCATCTTTTAAATTTATCAATAGATCATCAACATTTTCGACATATTCCCAATCAACAGATTCTGTAGCCCCTAAAGCCGTTTTTTGTATTTCTCGATGAGGGGGTTGAGCCGTAATACCGCAGATGTAAATCTTTGCTACGTTAAAAGCATCTGCAGTTCGAAAGAACGTACCAACATTTGATAGACTTCTGATATTATCAAGAATCAACACCAAAGGAAATTTTTCCGATGATTTGAATTCTTCAATCGTCGGACGGTCCAACTCCCATAATTTCAATTTTCTGTTCATAAAATTTGAAAAATGTTCAACAGTGTAGGTTGTAACCCCGAAAGGATAGCCTTATTTTTACGCAATACAAAGTAACATAAACTAATTCATTTTGGCCAAAGCACGGAAAGAAAAAAAGTCGAGCGAAACACCGCTCATGAAGCAATATAACCAGATCAAATCAAAGCATCCGGGAGCATTATTATTGTTTCGCGTTGGTGATTTCTATGAAACTTTCGGTGAAGATGCTGTAAAAGCTGCCAAAATATTGGGTATTGTGCTTACAAAAAGAAAAAATGGCTCAGCTTCTCACATTGAGTTAGCAGGTTTCCCTCACCACTCTCTCGAAACATACTTACCTAAATTAGTAAGAGCTGGTGAGCGTGTTGCCATATGCGATCAGCTAGAAGACCCTAAAATGACCAAGACAATCGTCAAGCGTGGAGTTACCGAATTAGTTACTCCTGGTGTCGCATTGAATGATCAGGTACTTGACCAAAAAAAGAATAATTTTCTAGCCGCCATTGAAATAGGGCAAAAACAACATGGTATTGCCTTTCTGGATATATCAACAGGTGAATTTTTAACCGCTCAAGGAGACTTTGAATATATTGATAAGATTCTTCAAGGATTTGATCCTAGTGAAGTTATTTATTCAAAACAAAAACATTCAAAATTTGAAGATAATTTTGGTGATCGATATTACACCTACAAACTTGAAGACTGGGTTTTCAGTGAAGATTTTGGACGTGAAACATTAAACAACCATTTCGGAACAAAGAATCTGAAGGGATTTGGTATTGAAGACCTTGATTGCGGAATTATTGCTGCAGGGGCTATTTTACAGTACATATCAGAGGCCCAACACCATAAGCTTGGTCATATCAGCAAGATTAGTAGAATTGAGGAAGACAAGTACGTTTGGCTCGATAGATTTACAACACGAAATTTAGAACTTGTTCACTCCCAACATGTTAATGGCGCTACATTAATTGACGTTATTGATGACACTGTTACTCCTATGGGAGGACGACTTATGAAACGTTGGACGGTTCTACCTTTAAAAGAAAAGAAGCAAATCAATGCGCGTTTAAACGCAGTAAAGTCTCTGCTTGAAAAAGAGGAAACTAGATTTGCTTTAGGTGAACGACTAAAAGAAATAAACGATCTGGAACGTCTCGCCTCTAAAGTTGCTGTTGGAAAAGTGAATCCTAAAGAGGTCAATCAGTTGAAGAGAACACTTCTGCAAATTGAGCCGATTATCGAACTACTAAGCAGTGCAAAGTCTGACTCTATTCAATCCATTACAGACCGAATGAATCCATGTGCTAAACTTGTTGAATTGATCAATGATCAACTCGATTCAGATGCAGCGATAATGGTAGGTAAAGGAAAGGTTGTTGCTGATGGCTTCAACAAAGAACTTGACGAATTGCGCGGACTATCGAACTCTGGAAGAACATTTTTAGAAGAGCTTCAAAAAAGAGAATCTGAGCGAACGGGCATTACAAGTCTAAAAGTTGCTTTCAATAACGTTTTTGGATATTACATTGAAGTTAGAAATACACATCGCGATAAAGTTCCTGAAGAATGGATCAGAAAGCAAACCTTAGTTAGTGCTGAACGGTATATCACTGAAGAACTTAAGGAGTATGAACATAAAATTCTTGGAGCTGAAGAGAAGATTTTAGTATTAGAACGTCAACTATTTCAAGAGTTGGTTCTCTCAATGGCTGATTACATTACTCCAATTCAATTTAATGCATTCTTGATAGGACAACTCGACTGCCTAAATGCATTTGCAAACATTGCCGAGAAGAATAACTACAGTTATCCTGAAATGACGGATGATCTTTCAATAGACATTAAAGAGGGAAGACATCCCGTTATTGAAAAACAAATGCCGCTCGGTGAAGAATACATCCCAAATGATGTATATCTAGACAATGACAGTCAGCAAATCATTATGATTACCGGGCCAAACATGTCAGGTAAAAGTGCTATTCTTCGTCAAACAGCATTGATAAGCCTCATGGCACAAATGGGATCTTTTGTCCCAGCTAAATCGGCAAAACTAGGTATTGTTGACAAAGTATTTACCCGCGTTGGGGCTTCGGATAACATATCTTCTGGAGAATCGACTTTCATGGTAGAAATGAATGAAACTGCGAGCATTTTGAATAACCTATCCCCTCGCAGCTTGGTTTTACTTGACGAAATAGGAAGAGGGACAAGTACATATGATGGAATATCCATAGCCTGGGCGATAGCAGAATATATCCATCAACACCCCAAAGCTCATTGTAAAACATTATTTGCGACGCATTACCATGAGCTAAATGAAATGACTAATAAATTCCCAAGAATCAAGAACTATACTGTTTCTGTTAAGGAAGTAGGAACGAAAATCTTGTTTTTGCGAAAATTAATCGAAGGAGGTAGTGAGCATAGTTTTGGTATTCACGTGGCCAAATTAGCCGGGATGCCCAATCCAGTGGTTGAACGTGCATCAAAAATGCTTAAGGAACTGGAAGCTTCGAATAGAGGAAATGAAAGAGAAAAAGTAAAAGACGCAGGAAATGCTGCAGATATGCAGTTAAGTTTCTTCCAATTAGATGATCCTGTACTAGAACAAATTAGGGATGAAGTACAAAATATGGATATCGATACGCTTACTCCTGTAGAAGCATTGTTTAAATTAAATGAGATTAAAAAATTGACTGGTAATTCAAAAGAAAAAAGTAGACGATAAGAACATGATTTACAGTTCAATAAATTTCTTATAAAATTAATTCGTTAGAAGAACGTGATAAAAAGTAAATTCCTATTATATTTGTCCCCGCAAAAGAAACGCCTTTTGTGATTTTGAAATAAGCGAGAGTAGCTCAGCTGGTAGAGCACAACCTTGCCAAGGTTGGGGTCGCGGGTTCGAATCCCGTCTCCCGCTCAGAGTAAGGGAGAGGATCATTGATAAATAATCCATTCTCCCGCTCGATGATTAAGTTGATTAATCAGTACTGTCCATGCCCGGATGGTGGAATTGGTAGACACGCCGGACTTAAAATCCTGTGCTCTTTGGGGCGTGCGGGTTCAAGTCCCGCTCCGGGTACAAAAGCCTTCCTTTTTAGGGAGGCTTTTTTTCATTAAAAGCAACTTGTGGGAGCTTCCATTTCTCACAAATAGAAAAGCTCTAGCCTTAGAACTGGAGCTTTTTGTTTTTTTTGTTTCACCTTTTTATTTACTAATAGTAACCCTACCAAAGATTTTGATCATCCAATTCAGGTATGCAATTAGATAGACCTTCTATCTTCAATGGAGTAATTCCATCCAAAGAATAGGCTAACCATCCTTCTGGGTAACTCAGCTTAAGGGGAGCAGCTATTGAATCCTCTGAAACCAATTCATACCCTGTTTTAGAATAGAAACTGATATCTCCATAGGTCATGGTTATGTTCACTCCTTCTTTTCTTAACTCTTCATGAGCATGCCTTATGAGCGCCTGTCCAATACCTTTTCCATGAAATTCAGTTTTAACTGCCATTGGAGAAAGTATAAATACTTTCTTATTACTTTTAAGGTAATTCAACTCCGAAAAGAAAACGCATCCTACAATTCGGCCTTCATCTAGAGCAACAAACCCCTTCAAATCTTCTCTAGGAAAATTCTGAAGATATTTCTTAACAAGTCCACTTACCACAAGAGCTTCTTCTTCGTTTTCAGAAGCTTTAAAAGTGTTAAAAAAAAGAGCTATGACTTCTTCCGCTTTTTCCGATTCCAATTGGATATATTTCATTTTCTAAAGTTAAGGATTCACCTTTTCCTATAATAAAGCAAGCGGATAAACTTTCAGTCAATCTGGTTCGATACCGCACCACGAAGTAGCAGCGAAGCTAATCATTTCGTGTATTGAAGTCCTATAACGTAGAATTGCCGGGATTTTCGTTAATTTTAATGCGTGAAGGACAGATATAAGATTGGTAGAAATACAGGGTTTAAAATCGGATTATGGGTGACAGTATTGCTGGCTTACTTAATTCTGACAAGTTTATCAGTCGAGTTCATACTTAATTCATTTCCACATATCTCTCCTTTAATACCATTGTTGGGCGCGGTCATAATATCACTTCTTCTGGGATTGGTCATTTACAAAAAAAATAAGTAGTAAGTTGGTTCGACAATACACCACGAAGTAGCTGAGAAGCTAATCATTGCGTGTTCATTTAAAAAGAAAGCCCCGTATCATGGTGATACGGAGCCTTTTTGATTCGACAATTAGTGTTTTGGTATCAGCCTTTGCGACTGTGGAGATAAATCATACATGGTGAATGTTTCAATTATGGAATCCATTTCTGCTTGTTCTCCGTGTTCATTTTGACCTTCTTCAGTTTCAAGATAATCCATCATTTCACTTGGTGAGGACGCTATTCTAACCAAGTCATCCAATTTCCCGGGTTTGGCTGTAGAAATAGACATAAAAGTATATGTCGAATTCATATCGATTTTGTCGTGATGTTCGTGATGTTCGTGATGTTCGTGATGTTTATGATGTGCATCAATTTCGACATTAGCAGTTTCTTCACAATCTCCTTTTGAAGATTCAGTACATGATGTAATGATGGCTGATAACGCAACCATTCCGATTAGTAATTTCTTCATAATTCTAGTTTTCTTTTGGTTCTAAACGAGATGACATGGGCACACAGTCGTACATTTGGAAAGTCGCTATACTTTCCATGCTTTCACTTTCACCGTGATCATCCTTTCCTTGCTCTGTCTCTAAGAAATTGTACAGAGTGTCCTTTGTATCAAAGGTGGCCCAAACTATTACTGAGTTCCTATCCTTATCTACACTTACTTGATAAGCGAGTAAACCCGAAACTTTATCATCCATTTTTCGTGTTGGCCCTGATGCAATCTCGACTAATTCATCCAACATGCCTTGTTTCGCAGTGGAAACTGATACGAATGTATACGTTGCTTCTTTCATTTTCATTGTATTTTTTATTTATTACTATGTTTCTGATGTAAAAATACATATTTGTTTCAAAAACACAATAAAAAGAATTATATTTGTTCAAGAACATTGTATAATTATGAAAACGGAACTATTACATAGCCTGATCGATCTCGTGGAAGAGTTCAATGCAACCAATACTTCTGAAAAGATGGAAGACTTCGTTGTTTGGTTAAGCGGAAAGTATTTTGAAGCTAATGAATCTGATGTTCACAGCGAGCAATTAGACCTTATGTTGGCATTTCAAATTTCTTTGTTGAACAAATCCATCAAAAAACAAACAAAAGAGGTTATCTCGGAATCTTCACTTTCCTCTTTAGACGGTTATAGTTTTCTATTGCATTTAGAGCAAGCTGATTCTTTCAGGAAAATGGAGTTAATTGAAATGCATAATCTAGAAGCTCCAACTGGAATCGAAATCATAAAGCGTTTACTCTCTAAAGGACTGATAGAAGAATTCAATGATTTAGAAGATAAGCGAGCTAAAAGAGTTAAAATAACCAAAGCAGGAAAAACTGAATTGGATAGGTTAAAGCCATTGGTGGATGCTAAGTTTGCAAGCTTTGCAAGTGTACTTTCTATTAACGATAAACTAGGTATGGTATCAACTATGAATAAGCTTATTCGTTCCTAATTTGGTTCGACAATTTAATCATTGCGGGTACAAAAAGCCTTCCTTTTTAGGGAGGCTTTTTTTCATTAAAAGCAACTTGTGGGAGCTTCCATTTCTCACAAATAGAAAAGCTCCAGCCTTAGAACTGGAGCTTTTTGTTTGTACACCTTAGTTCTATTTTGTGAACGGACTTATTTTAAACTGGGCGCTGTTCTTTTCTTCTTCTTTCTAATTTTATATTCGACCATCAGACCAATTATATGTTGTCTTTCCGGGCTCTTAATAAAGATATCATCCTGAAGTCGATAATAGGAAGTAATTTCAAAATTCTTAGAGACCCTCCAGTCAAGTCCCGCGGTAAATCTCGATACTCGAAACTCATTTCGACCGTTGAACCTAAAGAACACTTCATACGCAGCAAATGGATCCACTAATTTTGACAGCTTATACTTGAGTGTAAGCTTATTTCTCCAATATGTCTTAGGATCAAACAATCTATGTTGGAATCGAATTCGATATTTAAAAATCAACGGAAAGCCTTTCTTACTCGCTTTGTAATTTCCATCTAAGCTTATTCTGTGACGAAAAACACTTCCTTGCCTTACAGATAAACGATATTGAGGTTTTATAGAAAAACTTTTTCCCACCTTATATTTTAAGCCAAGTTCACTAAATGACTTTTTGTATGTAGATATATTATTGTCAAACCTGATCTGCTCTCTAAAGTCTAGAGAAAGTTTTTTATTGAATTTAAAATTAACTTTTGCTCCAGTCCACAACTCTAAATCTGTTGGCCTTTGAGCAAGACTTAATAGAGGTACTATCAAGAGGAGCAACAAAAAAAACTTTCGCATACACATATAAATTTAAACCTAGAACGCAAATTTAACATAAAGGTTGGTGACTTTTTTATAAATTCAACACATGAAAAGTCGCAAAGTAATATTATACATCAGCATGAGCCTTGACGGCTTCATAGCAACGAAAGACGATGATCTCTCATGGCTAGAAGTAGTCCAAAAAGAAGGATTAGACTATGGATATGAAGCCTTAATGAATAGCATAGACACCTACATTATTGGAAGAAAAACATTTGAAGTAATAAAAGAGTTAACTGGCGGAACACTTCCTCAAGCCAAATCACTAGATTGCTATGTTTTTACACGTCAAGATTTGGAGAATGAAGATGGTATTACTTTTTATGATGGAGACATTAAATCGCTAATCAGCGAACTTAAAAACAAGAAGGGTAAAGACATCTATTGTGATGGGGGTGGTCATACTGTTAAGACGTTAATGGAAAATCACTTAATTGATGAATTTATCATTTCAGTTATTCCTACAATTTTAGGTGATGGAAAACGCTTGTTTATAGGAGGAGTGCCCACGGATGATCTTGAGTTGGTAACTTGTGAGAAGTTCGAAACAGGATTGGTTCAAATGCATTATCGCAGAAAAAAATAACTCAATCTTATTTTACTCAGTAAGATACAAAAGCTTCTGCTCCCCTTTTCAGATGAATTTTATGCATCAGAAATAGAGTTTTTCACTGATAGTCAGATTAAACGAAGATAAACAATCAAACAAAGAAGAAATTCGATATTTTTGGATTACAATGTCCAAAAGAATAAGAGGTATTCATCTATCATGAAAATACTAAGTCAGAATTTTTCTAAAATCGCATTAGCAATTGTTATCATAACTCTTCTTACATTTCGAGTTCAGTATTGGTCAAATAATGATAAGAATGGATATAATGCTGCATCTTGGGATGCTTTTGGGTATTATATGTACTTGCCATCCACATTTATTTATCATGATTACAAAGAGTTAGAATGGATTGAGCCAATAAATAAAAAGTACAGAATTAGTGGGGAAGAAATATATCAAATAAGTAAAGTTAAGGACGGAGATACGTATACAAATAAATATTTATCTGGAGTCGCCATTTTAGAAACGCCTTACTTTTTAGTGGGTCACCTGATTGCGAAATTCTCTAGTTATGAAGAAGATGGATTCTCATCTCCTTACCAATACGCCATTCTATTTGGAGCTATACTCAACGTAATCTTTGGCCTTTGGGTCCTGAAGAGAATATTAATACGTTACTTTTCGGAAATCACTGTAGGGTTTACACTACTTTTCTTAGGACTCACCACCAATTTAATTCAGTATACCTCTATCGACGGAGCGATGAGTCATTCATTTATCTTTCCACTGTATTCACTCTTGGTATATTTCACAATCAAATGGCACGAAAAACCAAAATGGAAAAGCGCAATTTCTATAGGTTTAATCATTGGTTTAGCCACAATATCCCGACCAACTGAACTTATTATGATCTTTATCCCACTATTGTGGAACACCACTAACCTAGAAGGCCGAAAACATAAATGGAATTTAGTTAAAACATACAGATGGCATATTCTTTTTGCTATGTTAGGTGGTTTAATGGCAATTTCCCCACAATTAATCTATTGGAAGCATACAACTGATGGATTTATCCATAACGTTGGCAGTAAATGGTATTTTCTTAATCCATGGTTTAGGGTTCTAGTTGGACCTGAAAAAGGATGGTTTTTATACACTCCGATATCGGTTTTAATGGTAGTTGGTTTCTTTTTCATGAAGAATAAAGAGTACCAGAGAAGTGTACTATCTTTTCTGATTCTTAATATCTGGATAATAATTTCATGGTCGGACTGGACTTATGGAGCGAGTTATTCTACAAGAGCTTTAGTGCAAAGTCTACCTATTTTCGCCATCCCTTTGGCAACTATGTTACAACTTTTGACGGTTAACAAATTAAGAATGAGCTTAACCGTTGCATTGCTTGTGATCCTAACGGTTCTAAATTTCTATCAAATGAATATTTACAACAAAGGCGTTCTTGAAAATTTCTCTCCACTACTCCAGTAACATTGGGGTAAAAACATAAGCAACACTTATACTTTAGATTAACAATATAAATAAAAATATATGACCATAATTTATTTATTTTGTGGCTATGGCAACAAGAAATGTACTTATTAAAAATGCAAAGATCGTTAATGAAGGAACGATCATGGAAGGAGACGTATTGATCAAAGATCAGCGTATCGAGAAAATAGCAAAGTCTATATCAGAACAAGAAGGGAAGACCATTATCATAGATGCTGAAGGGGATTATCTTCTCCCAGGGATGATTGACGACCAGGTCCATTTCAGAGATCCAGGCCTCACTCAAAAGGCAGATATACACACTGAATCAATTGCTGCTGTAGCTGGTGGAGTAACATCTTTTATGGATATGCCGAATACAATTCCAAATACACTTACTCAGGAGCTACTGGAAGAAAAATATCAACTCGGCGCCAAAAAATCAGTAGCCAATTATTCTTTCTTCATGGGAGTAAACAAAAATAACATTGAAGAAGTACTAAAAACGGACAACGAAAATGTTTGCGGAGTTACTGACGATGGATTGTACTTTGATGATGAGGATGGGATACTCGCAAACTATCCCGATTATTTGGATGTCTTGTTCTCCAAAGTAAACACATTGATCGCACTACATTCCGAAGATGATGCAATTATTAAAAAGAACACAGAAAAATATAAGAATGAATTTGGAAATGAAATCCCATTTGGATATCACTCCAAAATAAGAAGTGAAAAAGCTTGCGTAACAGCAACAAAAAGAGTCCTCGAAATTGCTAAAAAACATTCAACAAGGTTTCACTTATACCATGTTTCCACTGCTGCTGAAGCCAATCTTTTAGAACGTGGAAATTCGATTCGAGACAAAAGAATAACTGGAGAGGCTTGTGTCCACCATTTAATGTTCAACGATTCGAATTATGACGAATTAGGGAGGTGGATAAAATGGAATCCTTCGATTAAAACCAATTCAGATCAAGAAGGTTTACTCAAAGCTTTATTGGATGGAAAATTGGATATAGTTGCAACAGATCATGCTCCTCATACCATAGAGGATAAAGGTGGTAATTATTTCCATTCTAAATCTGGAGGGCCGCTTGTCCAGCATGCACTTCCATCGCTACTTGAATTGCATCATGAGGGTAAGATTACACTTCCCCAAATTGCGGAAAAGTCAGCGCATAATGTTGCAGAAATCTATAGAATGATAGACCGAGGATATATTCGAGAAGGTTATTTCGCTGATTTAGTTCTCGTATCCAAACAGAACCCATGGATTGTTGATGAGAGTAACATCCTATACAAATGTGGTTGGTCTCCATTTTCAGGTCGAAAGTTCCACTATGCAATTACACATACTCTTGTGAATGGACAGCTTACGTATACAAAAGGAAAGGTTGATTCAACACAACGTGGTATGCGTTTAAAGTTTGAAAAAGAACGTTAGAAAACTGTTCAAAACTCTTCATAAAACATAATCAAGTCGTCGGGTTTTACAGCTTCGTTTTTGTACATTTGAATAGTAAATTCTCTCAGCATGTACATCATATTTGATA
This sequence comes from Brumimicrobium sp., assembly GCA_965659845.1. Taxonomy (GTDB): domain Bacteria; phylum Bacteroidota; class Bacteroidia; order Flavobacteriales_D; family Crocinitomicaceae; genus Brumimicrobium. The sequence continues at coordinate 6,734 of CBFHXS010000008.1, read as the reverse complement.
CGGAAACAACCGGACTTCCAAAGAACTGGAATGCACCTTATACGGACACTGATAACTGGCCTCGGTGTATTCAGATTGCTTGGCAGTTGCACGATGATGATGGAAACATGGTCGAAGCTAAGGATTACCTGATCAAACCAGATGGTTTTGATATTCCGTACGACTCTGAGAGAATTCATGGAATTTCGACATTGCTGGCCGAAACCGAAGGTGTTCCATTAAAAGACGTCCTTGAAGAATTCAACGTAGCTTTAGAAAAGTCAAAATTCGTTGTTGGTCAAAATGTAGGTTTTGACGTGAATGTGATGGGGTGTGAATTTGTTCGTGAAGCCTTTGAAACTCCGATGCACGAAATGCCTGTACTAGATACATGTACAGAAACTACCGCCGAATTATGTAAAATACCAGGTGGTAGAGGTGGCAAATTCAAACTTCCAACACTAACAGAACTGCATGAGCATTTATTCAAAGTTCCCTTTGCAGAGGCTCACAATGCAACTGCCGATGTTGAGGCAACGACGCGCTGTTTTTTCGAACTTGTTCGACGCCGCATATTTACGACTGAAGAACTGCAGGTTGAAGAATCTTATTTTGAACAGTTTCTCAAAGCCAATCCAGATATTATCCAGCCTGTTGGATTAAAACATGAAAATTTAAAAGCGAAAAGTGCAGAGCTCAATGAAGAGCACAGCACAGATGAAGGGGTTTCTCAGGCTGAAATAGAAGAAGGACTTGCCAAACTTGAGGACACCTCCTTTGTTCACTTACACAACCATACACAATTTTCAGTTCTGCAATCAACGGCAAATATCCAAGGATTAATTAAAAAGACTGCAGAGTATAATATGCCCGCTGTCGCCTTGACAGATACAGGTAATATGATGGCTGCTTTTCACTTTGAAAAGTACATTACAGCGCACAATAATAACATTGCTGCAGAACGTGAAGCCGCGGAAGAAAAGGGTGAGAAATTTACTAAAAAAGAGATTACTCCCATCATTGGTTGTGAATTCAACATATGTGAGGATCACACGAATAAAACAGTAAAAGATAATGGTTTTCAAGTGGTCCTTCTTGCAAAGAATAAGAAGGGATACCACAACATAGCGAAGATGTCTTCAATTGCCTTCACAAAAGGAAAGTACTATGTTCCTCGTATTGATAAAAAAGTTGTAGAACAATACAAAAGTGACATCATTGTGCTTTCAGGAAACATGTATGGTGAGATTCCTTCAAAGATTCTGAATGTAGGAGAGAAACAGGCAGAGGAAGCTCTTATCTGGTGGAAGGATCAATTTGGTGATAATTTCTACATAGAGCTTATGCGTCATGATCAGGAAGATGAACGAAGGGTAAATGAAACGCTACTAAGATTTGCCAAGAAGCACGATATTAAGCTTGTTGCGACAAATAACACTTTCTACATTGAAAAAGAAGATGCTGTAGTTCATGATATACTGCTGTGTATCAAGGACGGTGAAATGGTGGAAACACCAAAAGGAAAAGGAAGAGGATTCCGTTACGGACTTCCCAACGATGAGTACTACTTCAAGTCTCCTTCCGAGATGAAGGAATTATTTGCTGATCTGCCTCAAGCCATTGAAAACTCAATGGAGATTGCGAATAAGTGTGAAAAATACACACTAGCAAGCGAAGTATTGCTTCCTGCATTCGACATACCAGAAGAATTTACTGATCCTAAAGATCAAGAAGATGGCGGCAAAAGAGGTGAAAATAATTATTTGCGCCATCTTACTTATGAAGGAGCAAAGAAAAGATACCCAGAGATTACGGACGAAATAAAAGAGCGACTCGACTTTGAGCTCGAGATTGTTGCAAAAACTGGATACCCAGGTTACTTTTTGATTGTACAGGATTTTTGTAATGCAGCAAGGGAAATGGGCGTGGTCGTTGGACCTGGCCGTGGATCCGCTGCTGGTTCTGCAGTAGCCTACTGCAATGGAATCACCAATATTGACCCAATCGCGTATGATCTACTTTTTGAGCGTTTTCTAAATCCTGATCGTGTATCAATGCCCGATATCGATATTGACTTTGATGATGAAGGACGAGGAAGAATTATTGAGTGGGTAATCGATAAATATGGAGAGAATCAGGTGGCTCAAATCATTACCTACGGTACAATGGCGGCGAAATCATCTGTACGTGATACTGCCAGAGTAATGAACCTCCCACTTTTTGAGGCTGATCGAATAGCGAAATTGATTCCAGACATATCATTAGGTAAGCTGTTTAAATTGGATGATGCTGCTTTAGCGGATAAATTAAAGAACAACCAAGAGAATATACAACGTGCAAATCAGCTGAAGCAGATTGCACTTGGAAGTGACTTGCCAGCAGAAGTAATTCAAAAAGCAAGACGTCTAGAAGGAAACGTTCGAAATACAGGGATTCATGCCTGTGGTGTAATTATTACACCCAGTGATATTACAGAATATGTTCCAGTGGCTTTAGCCAAGGATACTGAAATGTACTGCACGCAGTACGACAACTCCGTAGTCGAGGAAGCAGGTATGCTAAAGATGGATTTTCTTGGGTTGAAAACATTGACATTAATCAAGGATGCTGTCGCCTTCGTAAAAGAGCGACATGATATTGATTTAGTACCTGATGACTTTCCTCTAGACGATGATAAAACCTATGAACTATTCCAGCGTGGAGAAACGGTAGGTGTTTTCCAGTATGAATCTCCTGGAATGCAGAAATACATGCGAGAGTTAAAACCAACGGTATTTGCCGACCTCATCGCCATGAACGCATTGTATAGACCTGGACCGTTGGAATATATCCCTTCTTTCATTAAAAGAAAGCATGGTGAAGAGGAGATTATCTATGATCTGGACGCCACTAAGGAATACCTAGAGGAAACTTATGGTATTACCGTTTATCAGGAGCAAGTAATGTTGCTCTCTCAAAAACTTGCTGGTTTCACGAAAGGTGAAGCCGATACATTGCGTAAAGCAATGGGTAAAAAGAAGTTTGATCTTCTCGAGAAATTAAAACCAAAATTCCTCAACCAAGGAAATGAAAGAGGACATGATACTGATAAACTTGAAAAGATTTGGCGTGACTGGGAGGCTTTTGCATCGTATGCATTTAACAAGTCCCACTCAACATGTTATGCCTGGATTGCTTATCAAACTGCCTATTTAAAAGCAAATTATCCTGCAGAATATATGGCTTCAGTGTTGAGTAATAACATGAATGACATTAAGCAGGTAACATTCTTTATGGAGGAATGTAAAAGAATGGGGACTCCAGTTTTAGGACCAGATGTGAATGAATCCAACTTTAAATTTACAGTAAATAAGGAAGGTGCTATTCGATTTGGACTTGGTGCGATCAAAGGTGTAGGTAGCGGACCTGTCGAAGCAATAGTAAACGAAAGAGCTGAGAACGGACCTTTTGTTGATATTTTTGACATCACAAAGCGTGTCGATCTGAGGAAATGTAATAAGAAAGCATTTGAAGGTTTAGCGCTTGCCGGCGCACTTGATTCCTTTACAAATATTCATCGAGCTCAATATTTTGCCGAAGAAAACAACAAAACCTTCCTTGCCAATGCAGTGAAGTTTGGTGCTAACCATCAGGAAAGCATCAATTCTAGCCAAGCCAGTTTATTTGGTGAATCTTCAGGAGTAGCTACTCCTGCTCCAACCATACCTCAAGTTGAAGAATGGTCTTCTTTACAGCAATTGAATAAAGAAAAAGAAGTCGTTGGTATCTACATTTCAGGTCACCCGTTAGATGATTTCAGAATTGATATTGAATCATTCTGTACTGGATCGATCGAATATATAAATAACCTTGATCAATATAAGAATCGAGAGTTTACTGTAGCGGCTATAATAACAGAGGTTGAACATCGTCATACGCGAAAGGGAGATCCATTTGGAACGATCATGATTGAGGACTACAATGACTCGACTAAACTTTTCCTTTTCCGAGAGGACTATGGGAAGTTTAAGGATTATATGTCAGAAGGAGCTTTCATCTACCTCACAGGAAAAGTGCAACCTAAACGTTGGAGACAAGACGAGTTTGAGTTCAAAGTGCACAAGATTGATTTCTTATCTAGTTTGAGAGAGCAGAAAGCGCAGGCCTTACAGATCAAATTAGCATTGAATCAAGTCAATCATCGCTTTATTGAAGATATAGACAGAGTGTTTAAAGAGCACCAAGGGAAGTATCCAGTTCGATTTAACGTATTTGACACGGTTAACAATCTAGAAATAGATATGCCTAGTCGCTTTGTAAAAATCGACATCAATGAGAAATTATTGAAATCATTGAAGGAGTTTGATGTAGAGTATAATTTAGTTTAGGGTTTAGAGTTTAGGGTAAAGAAATTATAGCTCAAAGGATTGAATTTAGCGCAACACTACTTTCTTCACCTGTCCTCCAATTCTAACGAGATATAGTCCCGGTTTTTCTGTTGAGAGATCTACGACTAATTGCTGATCCTTTTGTCCAATGATCTGTTCATAAATCAAGACACCGTTAATTGTATACACCTCAATATTTGATGGTTTTAATCCATTCCACTTCACAGTAAACTGATCAGATGTTGGGTTAGGATACAGAGATATTTCTTCAGGATTTGAACTACCATTGTTTTCATTTGACACCATATGATAAGGCACAACATCAAACGTGAACATTGGCCGCGTATCATTTAACCCTGTCAGTAATCGCTCCTTAAACTTCTTATGAGTACGTATTTTAATTCTTGTTTTCGTCGCTAGTAAGAACTCATTTTCTTTAAGTAATGGATTAATCACCCAAGACAGATTACCGTATACATTTCTAAAACCGGCTGCAGTTTCAACTGAAAGATTATCATATAGAAATTCGCCTTCATCATAGTTAGGCATGTTGTGTTTTTCGCCTCCGAAAACATAGATCACGTGTTGTCCTCCAAGGACATATTCTCCGTTGTTATCTTGTAATCGATCTGTTGGATTCCATATCATATCATCACCGTTATCATTAACTAGTGTTGAGTTCTCGCAAAACGCCATATTCAATCGACGCCCAGTCTCTACATCAACAGCATAACCAGGAAACCATCCCATCCCTATTGGTTGCGTACCTCCTTTTCCTGCCTCTGCATCATTATATCCTGAATCACCAGGCTTGTTTCCATTTTTATCTACAGAAGGGCTTAGCCTGAGAAGACCAGGTTTTCCATTATTCAAAGAAGTATTTTCATCATCATTTAATTCTATAACAGCACATCGCGTCCAAAGCGATTGATTATCGGTAAGCACTATATTAACCCCAGGGTGATTAACCGTTGAAAGATCTATCGAAGCATAACCATGAAATTGTGCCTCTGAAATGATTGGTGAACCTGGAATCTGAATCGGACGAAATGAACAGCCCTGATACCTTGCCATTCGACCAGGGGCAGCAATACCATCTACAAGATCTGTAAACATATTTTGAGGATCATAGAAATTTGAAGGATAACAAAATGGATTATTTACTCCGGACGTATTCATGTTAACGGAAGGACTAAAATCTCCTGACATGATCCAATTCATTGGCGAAAAACCATTGTTATGTTCTATTCCATCCAACCATTTTTGAGAAGTATCTGCAAATTGAATTGAGGAAGAAACGGGTTGTGCAATTTTATTTGATTGAGCACATAAATTAGAACCATCATTGCACAAATAGTCGCGTTGCTCAATTCGAATCGCCATACCCCATTGCGGAATAAGTTGTTCATTTCCATTCGCTATAGTATTTGTAGATTGCACAGAATCAATCAAAGTTCCTCCAAGCATATTGTATCGATAGAGCGTCCAATTCGCTGAGTCGATATTTGTATAATCTTTGAACTTTAATAGGTAATGTCCTAACTCATAATTAACCGTATCAATTAAGTATGCATCTATTGGTCCTTTCCCTCTTTTGTAAGTGATCTCTTCAAGGTTATTATCCCAAATGATAGCATTTTCAGTATCTTCCTTGAGTTCAATATCGTTCATCATGTTTCCTTCACCATCCACACGTGTAATCTCGAACATTGCCTGATAATTCGGCTCCTCCATAAAAAATGTATCCTGAATCCCTGTCCCTTGCTCCTGACAGTTATAGTTCACTAGTTCATTAATATAGAACTGCTGAACAGAATCGGCCAGATCAATAACACTCTGCACATTTTCAAGATGGTCTCCTCTTCTACTTGTGACTACTGCAAAATCATACTCCAACTCAGTCCCAGAAGAAAGGTTAAGTGGCTCAATACTCATTATCATTCGACGGTCCCCCATAACATTTGATGTACCTTGTCCATCCGTGTTAATCTCTGTCCAGCCTGAATTGGTTGCCGGATTCCCTGTGTACAGATGAGTGGTTGAAGTACTTCCACCGTAGCCATTTTCTCCAAAGGTGTAATCCGTTCCATCGAGCCACTTACCTTTCAGAAAATTCCAATACTCAGCTGGATTAGCAGGAAAGCCAATCCCAATTGGAGAGTTTTCATTGCCTGGCATACCAAAATAATGCATCTCTCGATTTAATACCTTAACCCCAACAGCAGGAGGATTATTACCAAAAGATCCACTTCCCAAACCACCAGGATCATTGTTCAAACCATTATACGCATAAGCTAAATGTCTTGTAGAGTCGCACCCTATAAATTCATCCTCTGCGAAACCTATATCTGGGTCTAGATGAAACCCAAGAGTAAAATCAGTATAGCT
>CBFHXS010000007.1:14915-47685 GCA_965659845.1 Brumimicrobium sp. | reverse complement strand
CAAGTGAAGGTTATTTTGCTTATCAGAAAACACCTGAAGATGACGGAATGGTGTTGTTGACTAATCACGGTGTATTCTATGAGTTTGTAGAAGAAAAATATTTTGAGCTTTTATTGTCAGAAGACCAATTACATAAAATACCCGCTATAAATTTGAGTGAAGTGCAGCCAGGAAAGAAATATGCATTAATTATATCAACAAGTTCTGGGCTTTGGAGGTATTGTTTGGGAGATATTATCGAGTTTACTTCGGTTGAGCCTTTTAAAATTAAAATAAAGGGACGTGTTAAACATACTTTGAATATGGTTGGTGAGCACTTATCTGTAGATAATATGGACGAAGCTATTTTAAGCACTAATGATTCCTTTGGAATTAAAACAGAAGAATATTGTGTCGTTGAGACAAAGAGCAAGTCACAGCACCATTGGTATATAGGTTCAAACCAAACAGTTAGTGATATACAGAAATATGCTGCAATACTAGATAAGCATTTAGAAAAGATCAATGATGACTATAGAAACCAAAGGAAATATAACCTTGGTATGCCACAAGTTACTTTTTTACCACTTCAAAAGTTTTACGAGTATATGGAAGTAGCAGGAAAATCAGGTGGTCAGCATAAGTTTCCTCGTGTATTAAATGAATATCAAACCTCCGACTGGGAGGCTTTTTTAAGTCGGCTCTTTTGATAACGTTTTAGAAAAGCATTTCCAAAAACACCCAGAACGATTATTGAAGCTCCATAATAAAATGATGGGCTTATTTTTTGGTGCTCATTGAGTATCCATGCTGCTAGGCCAAGTGTGTAGATTGGCTCCATATTTATACTAAGGGTAACTGTAAAAGCACCCAATAACTTTTGTATCTCTACTGTTATGAGAAAAGCAACAGAGGTGCAAACAACACCTAAAAACATCAATAAAAGGATATCATTTATTGATAAACTAAGAGATGCTGTGTTCAACCTTCCAGATAATATTAAAAATACAGACATAACCGCTGTTGCACTAAACATCTCATAAAGCGTTATTTTAGTTGCTGATACAGTTTGAACCATTCTTTGATTAAAAACAGAGAATAGTGCTGCAAGAGCTGCAGAAACTAAACCAAGAGAAAGCCCTATATTCAAGCCTTCTTGCGTTCCTTCGTATGCGATGAGGTAAATACCTCCAATAATTAACCCTCCAATAATGAGTTCTGACCATAAAAAGCGCCTTTTCATTACTATAGGTTCTAACCAGGCCACATGAACAGTGGTTGTGGCAAGACAGATTATTGTTAAAGAAGCAGTTGAATATTTGATACTTAAGAAAAAGGTTAGCCAGTGCAACGCCACTATAGCGCCTACACCAAGTGTTCGCCATTTATCTTTAGTATTGATGATTTTTTTATCTTTTTTTAAGAAGAAAAGGAGTAGCCAAAGAGAGACGGCGGCAATAAGCACCCTGTACCAGACTAACACGAATGCATCTGCTTCAATTAGTTTACCGAGAATAGCTGTGAACCCCCAAATAAAAATGATTATATGGAGAGTGAACTGGTATTTCAGGTGTTTATTCATTGAATATGAAAGTTAAGTAATATAAAGCACTACAAAGATGAACTAAAATAGTTTTGAAAATAAAAAAGCCTCGTGATAATTCACGAGGCTTGAAACTTAGTTTTAATAGTTTACTTATCGTACTTTTTCTTCAGTTTTTCAACATCTTTCTTAATGTCTTTTAGTTCTTCATCAAGTTCAGCATGCTCTTCATCAATTTTAGCTTGTTCTTCTTTGGCTTTTTCAGGGTCTATTTTCCCTTTCCTAATCTTTTTATCAAGCTTCGCTTGGTCTTTTTCAAGTTTTCTACGATCGTCTTCAACATCTGCTTGATCATCAATCAACTTGTTGAGTTTGTTCTGATATTTTTCTTCCTCTTTTCTCTCTTTTTCAGCTGCTTTTCTCTCTTTTTCAGCTGCCTTAGCCGCTTCTTTTTCAGCTTTAGCTTTTTCTTCAGCTTCCTTCAGCTTTTCCTTCTCTTTTTCAGCTTTTTCTTGAGCTTTCTCCTCTTCCTTTTTTGCCTCTTGTTTAGCTTCTTTTTCAGCTCTCTTTGCGTCTTTTTCGGCTTGCTTTTTTGCATTTTCCGCTGCCTCTTGAGCTTGTTCTTCTGCTTTTTGCTTTTCTAAAGCATCAATCTTCTCTTGTCGCACCTTAGCTTCTTGCTCTCTCTTTTTCTTTTCAGCTTCAGAATCTAAATCAGATATTTTTTCTTCAAGCTTTTCGTTTTTCTTTTCAAGTTCTTGAGTCTCTTCATTTACTTTTTTAAGTTCTTGAGTCTCCTCCTTTTTTTCATCGATATACTCTTCTTTTTTCCCTATAGCTTTTTTGGTACTTTCAATATGGCTTTCTTTCTTTTCATTGATTTGTTTTATCTCCTCTTGTGACTTTTCTGAAATTTTATGAACTCCAGACTTCACCTCAGTGGTAATAGTCCCAGAACCTTTAACCATTGAAAATTCATAAGAACTGCCATTTTTAATAATAAGACCTGTCATTATCTGTGTTTGGTAACCATCTTTTTTTAACCGAAGAGTCAATGGTGTGTTGTTGTAGTCATTTAATTTAAGCACAGCTTCACCCTTAGGTCCGGTTGTGCTTTGAGTAACCGTTTTTCCACTGTTCATTAGAGACACCATTACTCCCTGACTTGCTTTTCCAAGATAGTTTACTTTTACCTTTATTGAAACAGAGCCCTTTTGTGATGTAGTAATAACTTCTTTATTATTTAATACTTCACTGGATGAGTGAAAAGAAAGAGATATGAACGCCACAGTTAGTGTTGCAATTATTGATTTTCTAGTAGTTTTAAAATTCATTTTTGTTTACTTTTATTTACTACCAAGTTACAAAAAACAAACCATTCTTAACTTCAGTCATAAAAACAAATCTAATATTTAAACCAATTGCTCATATTCAGGTCTAAATATTTATCTTTATCCTATGCTTTTTAAGGATGTTATAGGACATGAATCACTGAAGAAAAACTTCATTCATGAAGTGCGGGATGATCGTGTTTCACATGCTCAATTGTTTCTTGGAAAAACAGGGTTTGGAAGCCTTCCATTAGCGATGGCTTTTGTTCAATATCTTTTATGTGAAAATAAAACGGCACATGATAGTTGCGGGGAGTGTGCTAAATGTAATAAAGTTGCTAAAATGCAGCATCCAGATGTTCACTTCTCTTTTCCTACTGTTCAAGCTGAAGCCAAAACATCCGACGAACAGTTCTCGACCTGGAGGGAAATGATTTTAGATAATCCATACGCAAGCCTAAACCAATGGATAAACATTAGTGATCCAAAAGGGAGAAAGCCAATTATATCTAAACACCAGAGTGAGCAAATTGTTAAGAAACTTTCGCTAAAGTCATTTGAAGGTAAGCATAAAGTTAGCTTAATTTGGATGGCTGACGAAATGAATACTGTCTGTGCAAATAAGCTATTAAAGATAATTGAAGAGCCACCAAAAGACACGGTATTTATTTTGATAGCGGAGTCACAAGAAAAGATACTACCTACAATACTTAGTAGAACTCAACTTGTAAAGGTGAAGCAGTTGGATGACCAGGTGATCCTTCAAACTCTAAAAGATAAGAAAGGAGTAACGGGTGAAAGTGCTAAAAGCATTGTTTCTAGGTCTGAGGGTAGTCTCTCTAACGCGTTTCAAATGATTTCTTCTCAAGGCTCTGAGTCTTTGAATAGAGAACGGTTTATTGAGCTTATGCGAGTATGCTATAAAAAGCAAGTTTTGCCTATGATGTCTTGGGCTGAAGAAATGGCCAAGCTGGGTAGGGAGGATCAAAAACACTTTTTAAAGTACGCTCTATATATGGTGAGACAGAGTTTAATGAAGAATTATACTGAAGATAAACTTTTGAGAGCTTCACCAGAAGAGGCCGACTTTTTGAGTAAATTTTCTCGCTTCATAACAGGGAATAATGTTTTAGACTTCACCTCGCTTTTTAATGACGCTCACTATAATGTTGAGAGAAATGCACACGCCAAAATGCTTTTCACAAACATAACTTTTGAAGTTATGCGATACATACACAAAGCTTAAATAAACTTGGTTAGCCAATCAAGAGCTTTTTCTTCTGAAGAAAATATTGCTGTTGGCTTTTTAGGACTTCTAAGTAAAAGGTAGGTTTTTGCTGCTAAACGTTGTGAAAAACTCTTAACCACAAATGCATCTGCTAGAATTAACCTTATTCGTTCAGGTGTAGATAAGTATTCATTTACTTCTTTTGATGGGGTTACAAAGGAGTATTCTGCGGTAAACATTACAGGATGCTTTCGACCTTTAGTTAACTTAGTTCTTGCTTCAACAATTGATGTTGCGTCCTTCAAAGTAAAAGCATTTTTAACCTTTATATGAATATGTATGATACCGCTATCGTAAATACAAATATCTGCTGCAGATATTGAAATAGACTTATTTTTACTTTTAACGTTCACAGGTGTTAAATTACAAATAAACTGACGAATATCAGCATATTAACAACGCTTAGTCATAGTTTATCGTTTTATAAAAATTCAAATTTGTATTCAAATTTAAAATTAGAAAATATGAGTACAGTTAATACAAATTCAACTTTTTGGGATCGGTTTTTTGAAGGAGGTGCAGAGTATAATAGGTTTGCAATAATAAGTGCAGTACTTTTGGTGGTTGGTTGTCTTGGAGGACTTACTGTTGGATATGGAGCTATTCATCATCTTTACCAACTATTCCTTATTATTATTCCAACGATGACAACACTCTCATTATTACTTGCTATGGCACCAGTGAAATATGTTCTGAATATGGCAGTATTCACTATTGTGATTGATATTATCTTTTTAGTGGTAAATATTTTAGGAGCATAGTCATTCAAGAAGTGGCTTATTTTATTCGTAACTTTGGTATATGATAATCGTTATCTATACTAAGAGTAGAGTATGATAAGAAAGAATGTTTTTATATTTTTAAGTATTGTTTTTCCCTTTTTTTCTTTTGCACAGAGAAAAACAAAGTTAAATACCAATGGACAGGGGGCAATGTTCTTGAGTGGTGGAATCAATCGTTCTGGTTACTCCTCTACAAGCGTTGATTTAAAAGGCAATGATTACTCGATAGTCCTTGGCAACGTTTCATTGTCAGATAACAGTGCAGGAGAACCTTTAACTGCTTCTTTAAATAGCTCCACCCAACAATGGAATCTTCAAATTGGTTACTTTGTTGCTAATAAATGGGCTATTATAGGTGGATACGATAGATACAACACTTTTTTTAACTCGGATCAAGATGTCTTGCTGAGCGGGACTTTTGCTCCGGGTGCTCACTCGCAATATTCGGGAACATATAATGAACAGGATATAGTATTGAACCAAACAGAATTCAACTTGGAGCAAATCCAAGGCATAAACTATTTCAATATAGGTCTTTTACGAATGGATCAATGGTACAAGTCGAGGAAGGCTAAGTTTGTATTCAATACTCTTGCAGCAGTTAAGGCAGGACCAATTTTTTCTATGGTTAATTATACGTTCGATAACTCAACAAGACAACAGGTTTCATCATTTACCGGTTTTGGGTTTTCTGGAGTTATAGGCTTGAGGCTTGACTTTTTTCAACACCTTTATTTAGAAACAAATATTATTGGTGGCTACCTTGGACAAGGAAATATAAACTTGATTGACAATGGGTCAGAAACGGCATCACAGAAAACAGCATTTATATCTCCACAAATAAACTTAGGTTTTTCCTTTTTTGCTAGACCGACAAATGGATGTGGAACCTGTCCTAACTGGTAACTATTTAATTAAAACCCCTTTCTTGTCGATTAGAGGAACATTAATGAAATGCTCTTCTTTTATTGTTTCCGATAGGAAAACGTACTTTTTATCAAACATTTTATTTCCAACCCAAAAGCTTATCCAGTACTCATTATTTAAACCAAATAGATCGCTCATTATTGGCTCAATTTTTTGAAACGAATTAGCTTTAACTTCTCCCAAAGATTTGCGTAAAGTAGATGTTTTAATTTGTTCTCCTGATTTTTTAAATGTTGCATACCCTTTTGAGGTTACTAGAACGTTTTCCAAATTATCCTTACGCTGATTGATTAAGTAAACGTTATAAACGAGTGTTTCTTCTTCACCAACCTCTTGAACTATTGCAACTGATACAGCTCCTATTTTTGGAATATTAATATCTTTTTTCATTCCTTACGTCCTTTTTGTTTTGATACTCTTTTTGCGATGGAAATGTAGGTAAAAAGATCCTTTGGGTGAAGCGATTTATAGTCATTTTTTTGATTCGGAAACTTGCCTTGTCTTTCATGACCGGTCCTTACAACTATTATGTCTAACGAGGGAATAGCTATAATATACTGACCTAGAATACCACGGGCGTATATGGCAGGATGGTCAGGGTCGTCCAACAACCATAGATGAAGACCGTATTGAGGGGTTGCTTTGTTATAAGGTTTGCACAACTGGCTGAGCATAGTATTGGAAATTATTACTTCATCATTCCAGCGCCCTTCATTTAAAATCAACTGTCCAAAGCGAGCATAATCACGAGTTGTAGCATAGATACAGCAAAAAGCTTTCTCCATACCTTTTTCTTTATCTAAACTCCACATTAAGTCATTTGTGGTATTTAACCTTGACCAAATATATTTTTCTATAAAATCCGTTGGAGAAAGTCCTGAAGCTTCTTCTAATATAAAACCGAGAAGCTGAGAGTTACCGCTCGCATACTCGAATTTACTACCAGGATTATCGCCGAAAGAAACGCCTTTTAAAACCTCAGAGAGGTCGCTACCATAGTAAGCCCAAGCATTATCAGAAAGTGGGTTTGCCCCGCTTTCTGACCAGTTAAGAGAACTAGACATTGCAAGTAAATGACGAATAGTTACATTTTTACTTCCTTGAACGTCAAAAGGAAGGTAGTCTGTTATTGTATCATCTAAGCTATTTATAAAGCGTTTATCTATGGCAATTCCTATAGATAGCCCTATAAAGCTTTTTGCAGCCGAAAATGAATTACTTTTTGTAGATTTCGAGTGATCATCAAAGTATTGTTCAAGAACAATTTGATTATTTTTAATAATCATAAAAGAAGTTGTTTTAATATCGTTAAGGCTTTGAAGCTCTTTCTTCGTTAACTCTATCTGTTTCTGTTGAGGCCAAGGTAAAGGTTTGGTTGAGGCATGAGCGTTTCGGATTGGAAATGTTAGTGAATCATAGATGCCTGGTCCGCTTTTTCCTGAGAGGTATGTCTCCTTTATACCTTTGTACAAATACGTTCTTCCAGAAATTAAAATCAAAAGGTTGCCGACAATAAGAACAAGAATGAGCAGCCATAATAACCGCTTCATAATTCGTTGTAACTTACCCTTTTTCGATTTTGACATTGAATTGATTAGATATTTGAGCAATGAGAACAGACTTTAATTCATCCATACACACCTCACGTCCAAGTTCTTTCTCTAATGAAGTTACACTTTTATCTTCAATTCCACAAGGGATAATATGGTTAAAGTAGCTCAAGTCCGTATTGATATTAAAACCTATTCCGTGCATTGTAACCCAGCGAGAAGACTTAACACCCATTGCACAAATTTTTCGAGCACTAGGCCTGTCTCCATCAATCCATACTCCTGTCATACCATCAACCCTTCCGGAAGAGACACCATAATGTTGAAGAGTTTTAATTACGGATTCCTCAAGAGTTCTCATATATTTATGAATATCCGTAAAAAAATAAGATTCTAAATCAAAAATAGGATATACCACTAGTTGACCCGGTCCGTGATATGTAATATCACCACCCCTATTAATCTTATAATAAGTGGCTTGGATATCCTTGAGTCGCTCTTCAGAAAGCAATAAGTTCTCTGGTTTTCCACTTTTTCCTAAGGTATATACATGAGGGTGTTCACAAACGAGTAGGTGGTTTACCGTTTGTTCTTCAGTGATGTTTTTCCGCCGTTTAATTTTAAGGTCAATATTCTTTTTAAAAAGCTTTTCTTGATAGTTCCAAGCTTCTTTATAGTCTATTATACCAAGATCTTCAAGGATAGCATAAGACATGACACTTATGATTTATCTAGTGAGTCTTTTAAGTATTCTATCACTCTAATCTCAACAGGGTCTACTCCATTGAGTTCTGCAAGGTATACAGACCCCCAGTCAATAATATGAATAAAGTAAAAGTACTCCTCTACTAAGGTTTTCCCCCTGCCTTCTATAGTCATTAGAGACTTAGTTTTTTCACTAATGATTTCTTCGCTAAGTTTAAAGCGAAGTTTGTTTCGTTCCCCAATAAATTGAGAAATAAAAAAGATTACAGCAATGTCATCATTTCCGCCTCCCCAACCAACAAGTTCATTGTGGTTCATTTCTGGAATAACGTGGTGCCAACACAATTGCTTGGCATTCTCATTAATCTGTTGCCTAGCTCGAATTAAAACAGACTCAAGCTCTGTAGGTCCATAAAGAACACACTGTTTTTCATAAATATGTGAAGCCATTTTTTTGGCCTCTTGTTTAATTGTTAGTAGTTCAGCATTCAATAGGTGCCTGCAGTTATCTATCTGATGCAAGGCCTCTTTACTAATAACTCCGGCCGCTGATAATATTTTAACAAGTTGAATTACAGAAAATGCAAGCATACTCCTAGGAGGGTTTCCACCTGGAACACGAATGTAGTCACTCTTTATTTCCTTGCAAAATCGAATCATTTCACCACCCGAAGAAATGCTAATTATAGTAGCTCCTTTTTTTTCAGCGGCTTTTACGGCTGTTAATGTTTCTTCAGTATTACCTGAATAGGTGGAACCAATAACGAGAGTATCTTTATCAACAAAGTTGGGAATATTATAACCCTGTACCACTGTTATGGGAACATTAGATTGGGAGTAAAACCATTGAGAAACTATTTTTCCTCCAATACCTGAGCCACCCATTCCACAGATTACAACATTCTTAAACGAGCAATTGATAAGAGAGTCTAGCTGTGCATCTTTTGCTATTTCTAGAGCGTCAGCAATTTGTTTTGGAAACTGGGCAATGAGTTTGTCCATAGAGTTATTTTGTACGTTATACTTCGACGAAATATAAATGTTTCAATAATTACCGTAAATAAACTAAAAAAAAAGAAAAGCGATTTATATTAAACGTCCTTTTCTTACCAAGAGCACAATATACATCTACAGTTTGATAAATGAGAGGTGTTTTACTATTCTATTAAAGAAGAAAGTTCAAACGTTAGCGTGTAAAAGCAAACCATATGGATTATCTAGGTCTAACTCAAGCTAAACAATAGTTAAAATAATTGCAAGACAACGGTAGAACTAGTTTTTTCATAGTTATTGTTTTAATTTTACAATTCAGGTGTTTGACGAATTATAGTTAGTTCAAAAAAGTAAAAGCTTTTAACCTATTAAATGACTGATAGAAAACATAGAATCTTGTTAATTGAAGACGAGGAAAGTCTAAGTCGTGTTGTTGCTTTAAATTTGGAGCTTGAAGGTTTTGACGTCAAAACAGTTACCAATGGTCGAGAGGCTTTGAACGCTGCAAATGATGTAAACAACTTTGACCTTGTTGTTCTTGATGTTATGCTACCAGAGGTCAGTGGTTGGGATATTTGTACTGCTTTTAAAAAGGTATCAAATACTCCGATCCTTTTTATTTCTGCTAAAGGTTCCTCTTCCGATCGGATAAAGGGTTTAAAGCTAGGTGCTGATGATTATTTGGCAAAACCGTTTGACCTAGAGGAGTTGCTCCTTCGTGTAAAAGTCTTGATTATTAGAACGAATAAAGAAGGTAAGTCCTTTCGAGAAAAGCTAGAAATAGGTTCTTTAACAGTTAATACAAGAACGTATGAAGTTTTTGAAGGGGAAGAGTTGATTACTGAACTTACAAAAAGAGAAATCGAGCTTTTAACTCTTTTTAGTCAGCATGAGGGCGAAGTCGTTTCTAGAGACTTTATCCTAGATCAACTTTGGGGAACAGATAGCTTCCCTACTAGCAGAACAATTGATAATTATATTTTATCTTTCAGAAAGTTATTTGAGGAAAAGGCAAAAGAGCCTAAACATTTTCATAGTGTAAGAGGAGTGGGTTACAAGTTCACAAATAGTCAATGATTTCACTACATTTGTTAGCAATCAAAATGAATCATGAGTAAATCAAAACAACTTCGATACGATAAGGCTTATTTGCGAATGGCGATGAGTTGGGCAAAACTTTCACACTGTCAACGAAAGCAAGTAGGAGCTCTCATCGTTAAAGATGATATGATCATTTCTGATGGTTACAATGGAACACCTTCGGGTTTTGACAATTGCTGTGAAAATGAACAAGGAGAGACACATTGGTACGTTCTCCATGCAGAGGCAAATGCAATTCTTAAAGTAGCAAAGTCTACGAACAATGCGCGAGGAGCAACGTTATACCTCACACTGTCCCCTTGTAAGGACTGCAGTAAACTTATATTACAGGCAGGTATAAAAAAAGTGGTTTTTGTTAACCTTTATAAAGACAGCGAAGGCGTGGACTTTTTAGAGGCAGCAGGCGTGGAGATTGAGCAGATAAAGAATATCAAAGATGAAGAATAAGGCTATTTACCCTTTTGTTGGAGCAATATTGATCGTGATCGGTATTCTGTTAGGGTTGTCTTTATCACGTGAGGAGATCGGAGGAGCTTCTTCTGATAAAGGAAAGTATGAACAGAAGTTGGCTGATATTTTAAATGTACTTGACAAGGAATATGTTGATACGGTAGACAAAGAGAAACTTTTTAAAGAAACAATAACGGACTTGTTGCATAGTTTAGATCCACACTCAAACTATATTCCTGCAGAGCAGCTTGCTAGAATGAACGAATCAATTGAAGGGAAGTTCGGAGGTGTTGGTGTAAGGTTTACTATTCTGCGAGACACACTGAACATTACAAATGTAATTCCAAACTCTCCTGCTTTTAAGGTTGGTATTCAAAAGTTTGATCAGATAATTGAGGTAAATGACTCATTGATTGCAGGTGTTGGTTTGAAAAACACAGATGTTCAAAAACTTCTTAAAGGACAGGAAGGTACGTGTGTCAAGGTAACGATCATGAGGGGTAATAAAAGAATACAAAAGACAATAACAAGAGGAGCTGTCCCAATAGAATCGATTACCGCAGCTTATATGATTTCAGATGAGGTCGGATATATTAGATTGAGTCAGTTTAGTATTCAATCTGCCAATGAGTTTTATATAGCCGCACTGAAGTTGAAAGGACAGGGAATGAAAAAGCTAATTTTTGACTTAAGATTCAATGGTGGAGGTGTTATGGGAAGCGCTGTTTCAATAGCAGATATGTTATTATCTGTGGGTAAGCCAATCGTTTCTACCAAAGGAAAGAATAACCCAGAAGAGATATTAAAATCACAGCAGCCTCCTCTGTTGGGGAGCACAAAACTTGCCGTTTTGATTAATGGAAGCTCAGCATCAGCGAGTGAAATTGTAGCAGGTGCCCTTCAGGATAATGATAGAGGAACAATTATAGGAAGAAGGTCCTTTGGAAAAGGTCTCGTCCAGCAAGATATTAATTTGAAAGATGGAAGTAACTTACGCTTAACTGTTTCAAGATACTATACTCCTACGGGTAGAAGTATTCAAAAGCCATACGCCGGAGACTATGAAGAGTATATGTTGGATGAGGTTAATCGTTATGAAAACGGAGAACTTTATGAGCTAGATAGTTCTTTGTTAGTTGATTCACTTAAGTTTGTAACCCCAGGCGGGAAAACAGTTTATGGAGGAGGGGGGATAATGCCAGATGTATTTGTTCCTCTTGACACAGTAGGTGGATCGATATATTTAAGAAGATTAAGATACTCAGGTGTGTTCAATGATTTTTCTTACGACTTTACTCGAAACAATAAGAAGATGGTGAACGGGTTTAATTCTTTAGATGAATTTGTAAAAGATTTTGAGGTGGACGATGAGCTCCTAAATGAGTTTCTGAAGTATGCTCTTGAGCATCATGATATTCAGGTGAATGAATCTCAACTGAAAAACTCTGTAGGTCAGGTAAAAGAGACAATCAAAGCGGAAATTGCCCGACAAATATGGCTTGAAGAAGGCGCGTACTGTGTATTTAACAAGACAGATAAGGAGGTGGAGGTTGCACTGGAAAAACTTAACGAATAAAAGATAGGATTGTCGCATTCTAAATTAGCTCTGTTGATTGCACTGGCTTGTTCAATTATTCAAGTTGCGATAACCGAGTACAACATAGCGAAAGTAGGTGCAGAGACTTTAATAAAGACGGCAGATTCTCCAAGTTACATTAATCCAGCAATAAACTTTATAGAAAAAGGTGAGTGGAAGGATAACTTTGATGGACCTTCGTCATATGTTCAAAGAGCACCTTTTTATGGAGTATTATTTGCGCTTTCGTCGACTTTGTCTTCTCATCCATTAATTGTTCTTAAGGTTATTCAGTATTTGTTTATGTTTGGAGGGATCTTCTTTTTTGGAAAGTTGATCCACCAACTAACTAGAAACAACGTTCTCTCTTTAATTGCTCTAACATTTTATGGAGTTTTACCTTTTTTTCATGGCTTTGTAGGTTATGTTATGACCGAGGCTATAGTGCCTTATATCGTTATTGCATTTGTTTATTCTTTTACCCGACTTTATCATAATCAAAAAGCTGGGTTGCTTTTCATTATTCTAGGCGCTATAATCTTAATTTTCAGAACTCAGTTGATCATATTCCCTTTACTTTTTGCTATTACAGTATTAATTAAACAAAAGCAAAAAGCGTTGTGGACCATTTTAATGTTTATACCTTTGTTTTTTTGGCAACTAAGGATATATCATTTTATGGGGTCTTTTCATCTTCACCCTATATACAGCTACTCTAATAAAACAATATTTAGACCGCCCCATCAAGAGTTGACAAATCTTCTTAGGGTTTGGGAACACGATAGTGAGCAATTTCACAAAGTAGAGGCCTTACTTAGGAAGGACACAACAAAATCAACTTTAAATCAAGCATCAAACCTTTTGACTAATGAGTCGAGAAGCGGTGTAAGAAACATTTTTGCTTTATACCAACAAGTCGCGATCAAGCAAAAACAAATGTGGGAGAGGGGTGAAAATAGTGAATTACCAATCGAGGAGCTGTTCGTGGCAGAGGCGCAAAAACTTGAAAAACTGCATAGAAGTGACCTCAGCAAGTATAATTATTGGCTTTACACCCCGAGCAATAGTCTGTGGGACCTATTTAAAAGTTCACATTTGAATCACTATATTTTTCAGAAAACCTTCAGGGGTAATTTGTTTATAGAGCTATTACGTTTTGTTGCTATTTTAATAATAACTGCTTCGCTAATAGCAAGCATGCTCATGCTTTTATCGAAGAAAACAAGTCCCCCTTTTAAAGTGACAATAACAGCCTTTACTTTGTCATTATTTTACTTAGTCTTCATTCAAAGGCTAAACGAGACTAGATATATGACGCCCTACCTACCAATATTATTTACTGGGTTGTGGTTGTTTTATTCTAATTGTAAGAACCGATTTAGTGTTTAACAATTTTTTGCTCCATCAACTCCCCATTCAAACGCACAGATAAAAAGTAAATACCACTCGAAGTCTTGATTAAACCATCATTACTATCCCACATTAATGTAGTTTTATTTGAAAACGTTTTCCCTTGGGCAAGAGTTTTAATGAGACGGCCTTGAAGATCATAGATTGCAGCGGAAACAATGTTCTCTCCGCTTTTTCCTGAAACTTCAACCGAAAGCTGTTCGCTAACCGGGTTGGGAAACACATTGATTAGACCTGAAGGGTCTTCTTCAATAAATGAAGTAACTGATAGACTTGTCAAGTCCTCAATATTGTAATTTTCGTCACCTGGTTGATACACCATATAATGAAAGTATACCAAGAACATCTCATCCGTAGTATTGAGTCCAGGGTTTATGGTTATAGCTGGATTATTGGGGTTATGATCATTAGAAGCGGTATTATTGAAAGCACCGTCTGCATGTAAAGTTGAATTAGCTGGAATTCTAACCATATTTTTAAACATATAAAAATCTTGCCATTCAAAGTCCCAATGCGGAATATCTATCATTCGGATAGTATCGTTGTTTGTGTCTAAACCATAGCTCCTGATGTGGTCTCCTAATAAGTGCATGTGAGGAAAAATACTAAGAATGGACATATCAATAGGTATATTGGAGTAAGAGGCGCTAACCTCTGTAACCTGCTCTGGAGGTAGTGTGAAGCTCCAGTTTTGTAAAATAGGATCTGCACTAATTTCACGGACTCCACTTACGGGTTCATCATAAAAGTGAAAAATTACTCGGGTACTGTCTTTCATTCCATTACTTCCTGCCGGATAGTGCATAGCTAAAACAATGTTTGAATTTGCCGGTAACTCCATTCCTAGTTTTAACCCAGGTCCATTTGGAAAAACTAAAGGCGTTGCCCCAGGGGTATATCCCCCTACTAACTTTGCTGTAGTCGGTCCAGCACAGTCACCACCGACCGTATCTGTTGCGTAATTCCCTGTTTCATCAATGTAGATTAGAGCGTGGTGAACAATTGGAGCATTTCCAGGAATAACCTCCATCGCTTTAATTGTTCTTCCTTGTGTTAAACCAGACGGTATAGAAAAACATACATAATCATCGAAGCTAGTAGCTTTACTTGTATATGTCGGGGCTTGTAACTCAAGGTCTCCAGTTCCCAGAATTGCATTTGTATTGAAAACAGGAGGGGCAGGTGTGTTAGCAGGGTCACCTTCTGGCATACCATCTGTCAGCCAATCCAATATGACAGTTTTATCTGCATCCGGTAAGTCCCTTGAGTGAGAAAAAGATTTATACTCTTCATTTGGAGGCCATGGCGGCATTCTATCTTGAGCTATTGCATCATAGATCTGGGCTGAATTGGCTGCAACTTCTTGATAAGTCATCAAAGAAAAAGGAGCGATACCATTCGGGTGGTGGCAACTTGCACAATTGTCAAAAATGAGCTGAGCTACATCGTCGGCATAGGTCTGGCTCATTGAGTATTGAACAGAACTAATAGTAAGTGTAATGAGCAGTAGGGTTCTTTTCATAGTGTTAGTTTCAAAAATGTTTTACAATTTAGTCAAAATAAACGACTTTAAAAAAGGGGGTCGATTATCCTTTTTATTGATTTACAATGAAATATGAGCAAAAAAGTAAACATAAGGCCAATTCATAAAAGCGATAATGTTAAACTGGCTCAGGTAATGCGCCGTTCATTAGAGGAGTATGGTGAGGCAAAACCAGGAACAGTTTATACTGATCCAACAACGGATGCTCTTTTTGAATTATTTCAGAAGGAAAAAAGCTTTTACTATGTTGCTACATTCGACGATGAGGTCATTGGGGGGTGCGGAATTTACCCAACAAAAGGTCTGCCAGAGGGATATGGTGAACTTGTAAAACTCTATCTTACAAGTGAACATAGGGGAAAAGGACTAGGAAAAAAGCTCATGGAGAAGTGTATGGAGGAGGCTAGTCAAATAGGATATTCCTTCCTGTATTTGGAGTCAATTCCTGCTTTAAATGATGCCGTTCATTTATATGAAAAAGTTGGCTTCGAAAAGCTTGACCATCGCCTAGGGGATTCGGGACACTTTTCGTGTGATCTCTGGATGGTAAAAGAACTATAATTAAACGCAGTAATCGCAATATAAAGCCTCAACATCATGTTGAATAGGAACAGTCGTATCGTAAAGATCAGCAATTATTTCTGTCAGCGCTTCCTGAAATAAATCCATTAATGAATCCATGTCAGAGGTAAGATCATTTTTTAAGTAGTACGGGCCTTCCTTTAAGTTGACCATTGAAATTATACCAACGTGATCTGGATACTCGTTGAACTTTTCATGATACATCCAGTTATATATTAGCAACTGCAATACATACTTTTGCTTTCTTATGTTTTTAATGAGCTTTTCAACATCACTACTGTTTTTGTCTTGTTTGAAAGACTTTACCGTTACATCGTCCAAAGTGCATGTTCCGGACTTGTAATCAATAATCCTAACTCCACCTTTATAGTTGTCAATTCGATCAATAATCCCTACAAAATTGATAGGTTGATTATTCCCTGCAACAGTTATGTTCATCGTTGCGTTCAGTTTTATTTCTAGTCCGTCAATCAACAAGTGTGCTTGATTTTCTTTTAGCGTTTTTCGCTCTTTTTTAAGAAAGCGTTCAACGAGATGATTGGCAACTTCAAGGCTCAAATAATTTTTTCCTTCGAGAGCAGCCTTCTTATTATAGGCAAAATGTGCTTCAAACTTTTTCTTAAGTATAGGTTGAAACGTTTTTAGCATTATATCAATATCTTGAGCTGCTAAACTCTTAGCCTTTTTTTCTCCAACAATGGCACCGGACTCATCTTTTTGATATTTGGCAAAAGGAGTATAAAGATCCTCCAGGGTGTCATGGATAAAACTTCCAAAAGAAC
Source organism: Brumimicrobium sp. (assembly GCA_965659845.1). Taxonomy (GTDB): domain Bacteria; phylum Bacteroidota; class Bacteroidia; order Flavobacteriales_D; family Crocinitomicaceae; genus Brumimicrobium. Next base: position 31,143 of record CBFHXS010000007.1, on the reverse strand, counting down.
TAGCTTCGATATCTTCTTCCACTTTACCCTCTTCGCCAAAACCTAGAAGATATTTATAATAAAAATCTAATGGACAATTAAGCGCTGTTTTGATTGCGGAAGAGGATGTTTTCGTTGCAAAATATTCTGATAGACGTTCTAGAAAAGCATCTGTTTTCGGAACAGTGAGAGGTTGGCTCTCTTCGTCTTCATTGGACAACGTATAGTCTTCTCTGGTAAGCCTTATGTTTTGATTCTTTCTTGTTAGTTCGAGTTCGAGTTGCTGAATATACCTTGAAGGCTCATCCATACCCATACTTGACTCTGCTGAAGAATAAGTGATCCAGATCCGCTCAGCATGATGCAGTAGACGATAAAAGTGATGCGCAAAGAGCCCTTGCTTCTCCCTAGGTGTAGGTAAACCGTGATAACGACGAAGGTCCATCGGTACAAAGGTTTGAACAGGATTAGTTGGAGGCATACTACCATCATTAAGACCAACAACGATAATATTTTTAAAGTCCAACAAGCGAGTTTCTAGCAGCCCCATTACTTGAAGTCCCTCTAAAGGGTTACCATAATAAGCAATATTCGTATTAGCCCAATGCTGATTAAAAAGAGACTTAAAAGTTCCCAGGTTTAGCTTAGGCTTGAACTCACTCAATATGTTTTCAAGCTTGCTCAAGGAATCATCAAAATGATAGAGGATAGCCTTTTCTATCGTATATTTTTCTTTGTCAATTCCTTTGAAAAGAAGGTTGTTCAATGCCCGAATTTCCTTTGTGATTTCATCTTTTAATTTTGATTTCCATGCAGTGAAAAACAGGTTTACTATTTTCGTAAGTGAAGCGCTAAAGGAAAGTTCCTTTGGAGAAATAAAAAGCCAGTTTTTATCTAAAATGAGTTGCTCTAACCGCTTGATTTCTTTTTCATCCTCTTTCTCACATAATGCATGTATAAAAGGATGTTTGATAAACCGGATAAAGTCTTTATGATAGATCGACTTCGTATTGAATTGCTCAAAATGCTCCTGAGCAGTAAACATGAGGTCTACCCAAGAACGAATCGCCGTGTTCTTTAAGGGTAAACCTAAGGTAATATTTGTTTCAGTAACTGATTTAGGAATGTTCTTGATAACAGGAACAACCATTTTTTCATCCGCGAGAAGAAGCAAGGTGTCAGACAACTCATTTACTTTAATCTCATTATTTAAGATCGTGGAACTAACCTTCGCTTGACCAGTAGGCTGAGCACAGTTTACAATATGAATGCTTTTTTTCTCCTTACCTAAGCGGTCTTGAACAAAAGGTAAGTTTGAAACATTTAGTGATTTTTTTAAGTCTCTCATAAATGATCCCGCTTCGTGTTGAGGATCATCCAGATAATAAGAGTCTGCATCGATAAAAACAGAAGCGCGTCCCATTTTTTGCAGCTGCTTCATGATGGATTTTTCCGCAGGAGAGAGTGCGTTAAACCCTGCAAAAATGAACCGTTGTTCTTTATTTTCTTTAAAAACTCGGTCTATATTTGTCGCTAGTGCTTTATAAGAGTTACCCATATAGCACTCACCGTCTATTTTTAATTGGGCATTAAAGGATTTATAATAATCTGGAAGTAAGTCCCAAAAACGCATAAATCTTTTTTGACCTTCTGTGAGCTCTTCTTCAGTGTTGAAACTCCAATTTTCAATTTCCTTGATGTCCGCGAGATTCTTGAATAGATCTTTACTGTCTATTAAGTACCTATCCATCTCATCAAAATCACTCAATAAGATCTTTCCCCAATTTAGGAACTCATCAAGCGATTGCTGTTCTTCTTTATCGACCGCTTTATGAATTTCATATAATTTGAAAATAGCGCGTGTCTGGTCGATTACAGGTAAAGGAGAAAAGTCTTGAACCCACCGATTCATCGTAACGATCTCAGGGGAGAATATGGGCTTTTCATATACTTTGAAAAGAGCACGTTGCAAGTATTTTTTAGCACGTTGCGAAGGAAGAACGATCGTAAGGTTTTCAAGCGCAAGCTCTTCTTCTTTTATATACTCTGCAATACGGTCGATGAAATAAGTCACGAAGCTTTTGGAATTTGAGTGAAAATAATAAAATTTAAGCGAATCTTTAGGTTCTTAATAATTCAAGATTAAAAATCTTTTGTAACCAATTAGAATCAAATAGATTATTAGAAAAACCACATTTATGAAAGTATCAACATTAATTTTTATCACCACATTTTTTATTACGCTTGGAGTACAAGCTCAAAGCTACTATTCGAGAGAATTCAGTTATTATTATAGTATATATCAGCTAGATGATTTAAGCTACTTTTCATCTTCAGAGAAAGACCTAAAGCTCATATTTAATTCCAGAGCTGAAAATGATGTTCAATCACGATTGAGTGTAAGAGTAAACGAAAAAAATGATACTATAAGTTCCGCATATACAATATATAACAGGAAAGGTCGAGTGATTCGTCATGAAGGAGTGGATAATAAAGGTAGAAAGACTTTAATGGTTTTAAGCTATAAGAATGATACATTGTTAACTCGATATGAAGCAAAGCGTCATAAGAATAACGATGTAGTTACTTTTGAATATAATTTAGATGGAAACTTAACTCACTTATTTCACAAAAAGAATGGTGAAAAACACTATGAAATTATTAAAAATTACATGGGTAAACATTTATTAGAATTCACTTCAATAGACTATAGCAAGCGTAATCCTAAAACGTATAAAATATTAAAGTCGATACGAGAGGATGGTAAAGTTATGCGAATAGATTATTATACAAATGATAAACTCGAACGCGTTTGGGAATATGATTGTTCTGAAAAGGGGGTTGAGGTAAAACCTAAAAAATCAGAAGATGGTATTCCTCAAAGTAGTTCTTGTAGCTGGAAGGCTGAATCAAGTGATTCTTCTTATACATTATACCATCGAACACTTAGTGGTAAACACATCCATTTGTATGAAAACCATTATAGTGCAGATAGCATTTTGATGGAAGCTAAGACTTATGACGAAGAAGAACGATTGAAATATGATGCGAGATACTATGACAACCATAAAATAACCGCAGTTTATAAGCCAAATGGCAAGATTAGAAGTTACTACACAGAAGTAGTCGATCCTGAATTAGGTTCGGTGGCAAAAACGAGTGTTTATTATGGTTTATTTAAGTCACATAGTAGTGTTCGTAAAACCCATAATGCAAAAGGATTACTTGTTGAACTAGATCGGTACACCAATAATGATCGAACGAAATCAACGATGACCTATTCTTATTTTAATGAATAATTAAAACCAGGCCATTTTTTAAACTTCTTTTAATTCTTTTCCTACATTTGTATCACGTTCTTAAAGATCGAAATACTTATAGAGAAAGGTGGAGGGATAGGCCCTATGAAACCTTGGCAACCTTTTAGCCTCTGTGCTATTTTCGGTGCCAAATCCTTTCCGAGTTTACGGAAAAGATAAGTAGCAAGGAGAACACTTCCGTTCTCAACATTGTTTCTTCATTTTTCTATAAGTAATAAATTACTGAATCTTCGGGTTGAGAAAAGAGAGTTGAATATGAAGAAGCCAGATATAAGAGAGTTAGTGAAAGAGCGTATCCTTGTTCTTGATGGAGCAATGGGAACGATGATTCAGCGTCATAAACTAGAGGAGGAAGACTTTAGAAAGGGGTGGTTTGAAGATCAAGATCAATCGCTCAAAGGAAACAATGATCTACTTTCTCTAACACGTCCTGAGATTATTAAAGAAATTCATGCGGAGTATTTTTCTGCTGGAGCGGATATAGCTGAAACCAACACTTTTTCTGGAACAACGATTGCTCAGGCAGATTATGGGCTTGAAAAAGCAGTTTACGATATCAATTATGAATCGGCTAAACTAGCAAAAGAAGTTGCTGATGAGTTCACCGAAAAAGAACCCAACAAGCCAAGATACGTAGCGGGGTCAATTGGACCAACGAATAGAACAGCTTCTATATCACCTGATGTTAACGACCCTGGTTATAGAGCTATTTCTTTTGATGAGCTTGTAGAAGCATATTCATTACAAGTTAAGGCATTGATAGAAGGAGGTGTAGATCTTTTGTTGGTGGAAACAGTATTTGATACGTTGAATGCCAAGGCAGCACTTTATGCTATTGATTTGGTACAGGAAGAGCTGGGAAGTAATTTACCTATCATGGTTTCAGGCACGATCACGGATGCTTCGGGAAGGACCCTGACAGGGCAAACCACAGAGTCTTTCTTAATCTCTATCTCACATATGCCTTTGTTTAGTGTTGGCCTAAATTGTGCTTTAGGAGCAAAAGAATTGCGACCATACTTAAAAATAATGGATGAAAAGGCTCCGTTTTTTGTATCTGCTCACCCGAATGCTGGTTTACCAAATGAATTTGGCGAATACGATGAAACTCCGGATGTCATGGGAGAGCAAATCGAAGAGTTCTTACAAGAAGGATTAGTAAATATTATTGGTGGTTGCTGTGGAACAACTCCGGAGCACATCAAAAAAATAGCCGAACTTGCTGCAAAGCATGAAGTACGAAAGATTAAAACAGAAGCTTAAGATGTCAAAAACGAATACACACGCTCCTTTGAAGTTATCTGGCTTAGAACCTTTGATTGTTACACCTGAGTCAAATTTCATTAATGTCGGTGAACGGACGAATGTTACTGGTTCGAAGAAGTTCCTGCGATTGATAAAAGAGGATAATTATGAAGAGGCGCTAGAAGTAGCCTTGGATCAAGTTCAAGGTGGTGCTCAGATCATTGATGTCAATATGGATGAAGGGATGATCGATGGAAAAGAAGCCATGGTCAAGTTCCTAAACTTAATTGCTTCTGAGCCTGATATTGCGCGTGTACCGGTGATGGTGGATTCGTCGAAGTGGGAGATCATTGAAGCCGGGCTAAAATGTATTCAAGGAAAAGGAGTAGTGAATTCGATTTCACTGAAAGAAGGGGAGAAGGAGTTTATTGATCACGCCAAAAAAATTAAGCGATACGGTGCAGCTGTAATTGTAATGGCGTTTGATGAAGATGGGCAAGCTGACAGCTACGAAAGAAGAATAGAAATCTGTAAACGCTCTTATGACATCCTTGTTGATCGTGTTGGTTTCCCCGCCCAAGACATCATTTTTGATCCAAATATTTTTCCAGTTGGTACCGGGATGGAAGAGCACAGGAACAATGCAGTTGACTTCTTTAGAGCAACTAAATGGATTAGAGAAAACCTACCTGGAGCACACGTTTCGGGGGGCGTTTCGAATGTTTCTTTTTCTTTCAGAGGTAATAATGCCGTGCGTGAAGCAATGCATTCTGCCTTTTTGTATCACGCGATTCAACAAGGTATGGATATGGGTATTGTGAACCCTACGATGCTGGAAGTTTACGACGATATTGATAAGGAGTTGCTTACCTATGTTGAAGATGTTCTACTTAACCGTAGAGAGGATGCAACAGAGCGGCTATTAGATTTTGCCCAGAATTTTGTTGGAGAAGGTAAGAAAAGGGAGGTCGATTTATCTTGGAGAGAAGGAGAGGTGAATGAGAGACTTTCACATGCTCTTGTCAAAGGTATTGTCGAGTATATTGAAGAAGATACGGAAGAAGCAAGACAAAAACACGAACGACCGATTCAAGTAATTGAAGGACCTTTGATGGATGGAATGAATGTCGTTGGTGACTTATTTGGAAGTGGCAAAATGTTTCTCCCTCAGGTGGTGAAGTCGGCTCGTGTAATGAAAAAGGCTGTTGCGTATCTATTGCCCTATATCGAAGCTGATAAACGAGAAGGAGATAAGCCAAATGGAAAAGTCCTGATGGCCACGGTTAAGGGAGACGTTCACGACATTGGAAAGAACATTGTCGGTGTAGTTTTGGGGTGTAATAACTACGAAGTTATTGATATGGGCGTAATGGTTCCGCCAGAAAAAATCATTCAAACAGCTATTGATAAAAGTGTTGACGCGATAGGGTTAAGTGGATTGATCACACCCTCTTTGGATGAAATGGTGACGGTTGCAAAAGAAATGCAACGTGCAGATCTGAAAATTCCTTTATTGATCGGAGGTGCAACTACTTCAAGAGTGCATACAGCGGTGAAGATCGAGGAACACTATAAAAACGACCAAACCGTTCATGTCCTTGATGCATCTAGATCCGTTACTGTGGTTGAAAAGCTATTGGGTAATCACAAGGAAGGATTTGTAAACGATATCAAGGCTGATTATGAAAAACTACGTCAACATCACGAAAAGAATAGAGGTAGAAAAACACTTCTTTCTTTGAAAGAAGCACAGAGTAATGCGTTTCCTATCACTTGGAGACCCGAGGATGTATATGAGCCAAAGAAATTAGGTCAAACGATTTTTGATGATTATGACCTTAAAGAATTGGTTGATTATATCGACTGGACGCCATTCTTTCAAACCTGGGAGTTGGCAGGTCGCTTCCCTAATATTCTAACAGATGAGGTGGTTGGTGAATCGGCAAGCAAACTGTACGAAGATGCTAAAGCCATGCTTGATAAAATTGTCAACGAGAAATGGCTCAAAGCCAAAGCGGTGGTAGGGTTATTTCCTGCGAACAGTGATGGAGATGACATAGAAATCTATACTGATGAAAGTCGAACAGATATTTTGTCCGTTCAGCATACTATGCGTCAGCAGTTAAAGAAATCGTCAAAGGCCAATAATGTTGCACTATCCGATTTTATAGCACCAAAAGCTTCAGGAATCAAAGATCATATAGGTGGTTTTGTCGTGACAACAGGGATTGGAATTGATGAGCATATCGAACGATTTGAAGCGGATCACGATGATTATAACTCGATTATGCTTAAGGCCCTTGCCGATCGATTAGCGGAAGCTTTTGCAGAGCGAATGCATGAACATGTAAGAAAAGACTTATGGGGTTATGCCTCTGAAGAGAAACTTGAAAACGACGCTTTGATCAAAGAAAAATATCAAGGAATTCGTCCAGCTCCAGGGTATCCAGCTTGCCCAGATCATACAGAAAAGCCAGATTTATTCAAGATATTGAACGCTACTGAAGTTACCGGTGTCGAATTAACAGAAAGCATGGCGATGACTCCAACAGCAAGTGTTAGCGGATGGTATTTTGCTCACCCAAAAAGCAAATATTTTGGAGTAGGAAAAATAGGTAAAGACCAAGTTGAAGACCTTGCGAAAAGAAAGGGAATGTCTTTCGAGGAAATGGAGAGGTGGCTTGGACCTAATTTGGGGTATTAATCCTCGAGCCAAAGACGATGCTCCATTCTAAGAATTAAGGCTTTGATTTCGTTTGAAACTTTTTGGTATTGTTCAATATTTGAAAAGTCCAAATCCACTTTCCTTCCATAAGCGTTTTCCTCATTATAAATGATGTCGACGTAATCATTGAAGAAAAAGAGATCATCATAGTGCTTAATTTGCTCTGATTCATTTTGAACCTTAAATGAGGACAGTAACTTCCTGCCATCCGTTGGAAAGAATATACTGAAAGCTTGATTCTTTTCAGTCTTATGACCCTTTAAATGAAAGGTTACTGCAACCACTCTTTCCTGCATGAGGTGGGTTGTTTTATCGAAGCAATAATCTTTCTTTAGAGTGACTCCTTCAATTTTTTGGTTGCTGATATTAAATTCTTTCTCAGGAATGAGCTTTGACATTTCGTCGTTCTTGTAGGCCTTTATTTTACCATTTTTAACCCATGAGTTTATTTTAATTAGCACTTCCTGACTGTAAAGCTGACCATGACGTTTTTTTGGAAGTATACTCCACACTCGTTTTGACCATGAAACATTTTTATTGTCGATGTCTTCATAGATATACAACCCTTCAGCATTTCGTTCAACAAGTTGACTGTACATAGAGTGACTCGCTTTCTTTTGATATATTTTTTTCTCATCAAAACTATTAAACGACTCGTAGGTTCTTTGATAAATATAATTACCATTTTCTTCTTTAATAGTCCATTCTCCAAGGCGTGTATTGTTTTGGAAAGACCCAAAAGTAGTCAGGCCTGTTAATGAATCGTAACTCTGAAAAGACCCGTCGAGTTTTCCATTTTGAATAGGTAGCTGCTGTTGGGAGAAAGAGTAAAAGAGAAAAAGAAATATAGGTAAGAATGTTTTTAAAAATGAAATTAAGTAATTCATAGATGTAGTTGTTTCTCAAATAACGATTATGCTCAAAGATGGTTACAAGCAGGTATTATTGCTAATTTAGTTAACCACTTATAATAATCACAAAACATTCGTTATGCAGGCTTTCCGATCAATTTATTTCCAAAAAACACCAATTAGTTACAAGTTAATTGGAGCAGCCAGTATTTATATACTTTTTATAGTTGGTGGATATTCACTTTTTATTTTCGGCCCAATGATGGCATCAGGAAAATCAAAAGGTAGCAGAGACTCTGCTCACAACTTATGGATACTTATCATTGAAAACCAGTTGTTGATTCTGATGGTGCTTTTAATTTTAGGTGTGTTTGTTGTTTTACTTTCATTTAGAAGAAAGAAAAGACCATATGTAGTTCAGTTTCGCTTTGACAACTCATGCTTAGAAGTTACAACAAGAAAACTCTATCAAACGGAAAAAGAGACAAACTCTATTCCTTTCAGTCATCTCAGAGTAATTAAGAAGACATACAAAACAGGAGTGATTATGGGGAGACTTGATTCATTGGATATTTATAACAATTCAGAACTCATAGGCCACTATTTTTTTGATCACTTTTTATGGTCTCATGATGCTCTTTTAAAAAGGGAGTTATATAGAAAGTTGAAACCATTTTTATCAGGAGGCTATTTTGTCAAAAAGGAAGAGGTTGAGTTTTTTAAATGATTCAATCTTACCTAACGATCTACCTTTTTACTCGAGAGGTGAAACTCTCTGAAACCCAAAACCCGATGCGACAATCAAATATTTATATATTTACCTCAAATTCATTATTTCTATGAAAATAGCCGGCTTTTCTTTTGTTCGCAATGCTGTAAAGTTTGATTACCCAATTGTGGAGGCAATAACATCAATACTTCCAGTTTGTGACATATTTATTGTTGCAGTAGGAGATTCTGAGGATGAGACGTTAGCGCTTATTCAATCCATCAAAAGTGAAAAGATTAAGATCATAGAAACAGTTTGGGACGATAGTCTCCGTGAAGGGGGACGTGTTTTGGCTGTCGAGACAGATAAGGCCTTTCAAGCAATTCCTGATGAGTACGATTGGGCATTTTACATTCAAGGAGATGAGGTTGTACATGAAGATGATTTACCCGTTATAAAGGCGGGAATGGAGAGAAACCTTGAGAATAAAGAGGTTGACGGTCTACTATTTAACTACAGGCATTTTTTTGGATCATACGATTACGTTGGAAACTCTCCGCGATGGTATGCCCATGAGATTAGGGTAGTGAGAAATCGAAAGGACATTACATCATTCAGGGATGCTCAAGGATTTAGGAAAGGAGATAATGAAAAGCTGGTTGTAGCACCTTTGGAAGCTCATGTTCATCATTATGGATGGGTAAAAGACCCGAGGACTATGCAAGCAAAGCAAGAATCATTCAACAAACTATGGCATGATGACGATTGGATGGAAGAGAATGTTTTAGGACCTGAGGAATACGATTATTTTGAAAACATTGACTCTCTAAAGAGATTTGAAGGGTCTCACCCAAAGGTTATGCAAAAGAGAATTAAGGAATTAAACTGGGAGTTTAACTATGATATAAGCTTTAACCGAACCTCCACCAAGCATAAGCTAAAAAAATGGATGAAGAATAGGTTGGGGTGGGACACTTCATATCGCAACTATATTCTCAAAAAAAGATAATTAAAAAGAGATTCCCAATTCCTTGGGGCCTCTGAGACCTCCAAAACCCTTATCTTTAACCAGTGTTATCAGATAAGACTCGAAAATATAAGATTGCTGAATCCAAAAAAGAACTGCTAAGTAAGTTTGGTGATAGTAATCAGATGGTACATAAACTTTTATTCGATGAGGTTTTTCTTGTGAGAGAGAAAAATGACATTTATGCGTTCAAAAACAAATGTCCACATCAAGGAGCAAAACTGAATGGCTGCTGGATCAATGAAGACAAAGTTGTTTGTCCACTTCACCAGTATAAGTTTGATGTGAAAAACGGAAGGGGACAGGGCCTTTATTTAGAGGTTTATCCTCTTCAGGAGTCTGAAGAAGGGATTTTTCTGTTAAGAACATATTTTAGTTGGTTTGGGGAATGATTTAAAGAAGATATGGAAATAACGATCAATAGGACGAATGAACATGTATTGTTCGAGGTAAAAAACGCAAGTGGCGCAACGGCTTTTGTCGATGGGTCTCTGGATATAGGAGGTGTTAACGGTGGAATACGTCCAATGGAAATGATATTAGCCGCAGTTGCGACCTGCAGTGCTTTTGAAATAGTAAACATTCTTAAAAAGCAGCGTCAACCAGTGGAAAACCTATCAATGAATGTTTCTGGAGTCAGAGAGAAAAAAGAAACAGCTAAACCTTTTTCGCAAATTGATGTTGATTTTAAAGTCAAAGGAGCTGTTGATTTGAAAAAGGCTGAACGAGCTGCGGATCTAGCCATAAACAAGTACTGTTCAGCGAAGGCTTCCTTAGACCCTAATATAAAGGTTAACTATACCGTAAATATTGAAAGATAATGAAGCGCCCTTATAGAGAAACCCTTTACCAAAATTATCTAAAGACGGATCGGTGCGTATCAATGGAAAAGGTAAGCGGTTGGGTGAATAAAGATTTTTTATTTGTTATCCAGCATCAAATGATTTGACCCTCTCAAACCAAACCATCCTTCGATGGTTTTATGGATGAGTTAGAGTAGATCGATATTTGTTATTAAACTTATTTTAAAGAAATTTTAATCATAAAAAGGATGAAAAAAACAGCATTTATAACAGGGGCAACGAGCGGAATAGGTAAAGCTACAGCAACAAGGCTAGCGAATGAAGGGTTTCGTCTAATCATCGCAGGGAGACGGGTAGAGCGACTGAAAGAGGTAGAGAAAGATTTGAGCGAACTTACAGATGTTCATCCGGTGAGTTTCGATGTAAGAGATAAGAATAAGGTTAACGAAGTTATTTCTCAACTTCCAGAAGAATTTTCAAAGATCGATATACTTGTGAATAACGCCGGTAACGCACACGGGCTTGATTATATTCAAGACGGAAGCACGGATGATTGGGACAATATGATGGATATCAATGTGAAGGGTCTACTTTACGTATCTAAAGCAATAATTCCTAAAATGATTGAACAAAAGACGGGGCACATCATCAACATTGGTTCAACTGCGGGTAAAGAGGTTTACCCAAAAGGAAATGTGTATTGCGCTAGTAAACATGCAGTTGATGCTATAAATCAAGGGATGAGAATGGACCTTAATGATTATGGGATCAGAGTTGGAGCAATAAACCCAGGTTTAGTAGAAACGGAGTTCAGTGAAGTTCGCTTTAAAGGAGATTCTGACCGTGCAAGTCAGGTATATAAGGGGTTTGAACCACTGAGACCAGAGGATGTTGCAGACATTATTCATTTTGTTGTATCACGTCCATACCACGTAAACATTGCTGACTTGATAGTTCTTCCAACAGCTCAAGCAAGCAGCACAATGGTAAAAAAAGGGTAAGGATTTAATACAGACAATAGAGATGTCAAAGTTCGGAACATATGCCATAGTCGTAGCAATCATTATGATGCTTATACCAGATATACTTTCTGTTTTTGGCTTTACAAATCTTATTGACAAACATATATATGCGTTGATCACTTTAATTATAGGCGGTGCAGGCGTTGTTTTGCATGTTGTTCATTTGATTATGAATAAACAGATGACCTTAACATCAACAATCTTATTGGCTAGTGTTGCATTTGTTATATCAGGTGTCTCATTAAGTGCTTTAGGTTTTGATAATACTAAATACCTAACGTTATCAGGGTTATTGCTAATTGCGTTATGGATTGCTATTCCACAAAAAAAGAACAACAAAAAAGCCGATCATTAATGACCGGCTTTCATTTTATCTTATACTCTATTAGTATTCAAAATCTTCCATAAACTTCGTTGTAAAGTTTCCTTTATTGAAGTTCTCATCCTTCATTAGTTTAATGTGGAATGGGATAGTTGTTTTAACGCCCTCAACGATATATTCATCAAGTGCTCTTCTCATTTTACGAATTGCTTCTTCACGAGTCTGAGCAACTGTTATTAATTTAGCAACCATTGAGTCATAGTGCGGAGGTATTGTGTATCCTGCATAAACATGAGTGTCTATTCGAATTCCGTGACCTCCAGGCTCATGATATTCAGTGATCTTCCCAGGAGAAGGTCTGAATCCATTATCCGGGTCTTCAGCATTAATTCGACATTGAATTGAGTGCATGATCGGCTCATAATTATTACCGCTGATTTTGTGTCCAGCAGCAATTTTTATTTGCTCTTTGATGAGGTCAAAATTAATTACCTCCTCTGTGATCGTATGCTCTACCTGAATACGTGTGTTCATTTCCATGAAGTAGAAGTCTCGGTTTTTATCAACCAAAAACTCTACGGTACCCACACCTTCGTAATTTACAGCTTTGGTAGCCTTAATTGCCGCTACACCCATTTTCTTTCTAAGCTTGTCTGTCATGAAAGGTGAAGGGGTCTCTTCAACTAGCTTCTGATGACGTCGTTGAATTGAACAGTCGCGTTCTGACATATGACAAGCATTTCCATGCTGATCACCAGCAATTTGGATTTCAATATGTCGAGGCTCCTCAATATATTTTTCCATGTAAAGACCGTCGTTAGAAAACGAAGCCTTTGCTTCTTGTCTGGCAGAGTCCCAGTTTTTCTCCATCTCCTCTTTTTTCCAAACAATACGCATTCCCTTACCACCGCCACCGGCAGTAGCTTTTAGGATAACTGGATACTTTATTTTTTCAGCATTTTTGTAAGCGTCTTCAACATCTTTAAGCAATCCTTTTGATCCTGGAATACATGGTACTCCAGCCTTGATCATTGTTGCTTTTGCTGTTGCCTTATCACCCATACCATCTATTTGTTCTGGTGTAGCGCCTATAAATTTTATATCGTGTTCCTCACATACTCTAGAAAATTTAGAGTTTTCTGAAAGGAACCCATATCCAGGGTGAATAGCGTCTGCATTAGTTATTTCAGCAGCAGCAATAATATTAGGAATCTGTAAATAAGATTGAGCACTTGGTGCAGGACCTATACATACAGCTTCGTCGGCAAATCTAACATGGAGACTATCTTTATCTGCAGTACTGTATACAGCAACTGTTTTGATCCCCATTTCTTTACATGTACGTATAACACGTAAAGCGATTTCGCCCCTATTGGCAATCAATATTTTTTTGAACATGTTGTGCCTTTTGGGTATTTATGAATTAATTGAAATTATGACGGATCAACCAAAAATAATGGTTGGTCATACTCTACTGGCGTTGCATCGTCAACTAGTACTTTAACGATTTTACCTGAAACCTCTGATTCAATTTCATTGAATAGCTTCATTGCTTCAATGATACAAACAGGTTCACCTGGTTTAACAGCATCACCTACTTCAACGAATAAAGGCTTGTCTGGTGCTGAAGCACGATAGAAAGTTCCAATCATAGGAGACTTAATCGTCAGGTATTTATCCTCATCAGAAGCAGGGGCAGTGCCACCGTTATCTTGGTTTGAAGGAGCAGCCGTTGTTGCAGCAGGCGCGGGTACAGGAGCTGGTGCCGGTGCAGCAATTTGTTGCTGAGGCATGTGCTGAGTCATTGGCTGCTGAACATAAACTGTTTTTTCTTCAGTTTTTTTCTTAGACTCTGATTTAATTGTAATCTTAAAATCCTTCTCTTCGATCTCTACTTCTGTAACACCAGACTTAGATACGAATTTAATGAGGTCTTGAATTTCTTTCTGATTCATTATCCGTAAATTTTTGTGGAATAAATGTAAATAAAATATTTATGAATTGTAGGCCCATTTAAGGTAAACTGCCCCCCATGTGAATCCTCCGCCAAAAGCAGAGAGCACGAGGTTATCTCCCTTTTTGAGCTTGCTTTCCCAGTCCCACAAGCATAGTGGAAGTGTTCCAGCGGTTGTATTTCCGTATTTTTGTATATTCACCATTACCTTTTCTGAGGGTAATCCCATCCGATTTGCTGTTGCATCAATAATTCGTAGGTTGGCCTGATGTGGAACTAACCAATCTATATCTTCTGAACTAAGTTCATTACGTTTCATTATTTCAGCAGAAACATCAGCCATATTTGTAACAGCAAACTTAAAAACTGCTTTACCTTCTTGGTGAACGTAATGCATTCTTTTGTCGACAGTCTCATGGCTCGCCGGATTAAGAGATCCTCCACCAGGTTGTACCAAGTATTTTCGACCTTGACCATCGCTTTTAAGAACACTATCTACAACACCTAAGCCTTCTTCATTTGGCTCAAGTAGCACAGCTCCTCCTCCATCTCCAAAGATAACGCACGTAGTACGATCTTCATAGTCAAGAATTGAGGTCATTTTATCCGCGCCGACAACAATAACTTTTTTATATTTTCCAGTTTCTATAAACTGAGCACCTGTAGTTAGCGCATATATGAAACCAGAACATGCCGCATTAATATCGTAACTCCAAGCATTTTTCATCCCAACTTTGTCACTTATGACATTGGCAGTAGATGGGAAAGGGTAGTCTGGGGTTACAGTAGCACAAATAACTAGATCTATTTCGTCCGGATCAATATTTTTCTTTTCTAAAAGCTTATTGATAGCTTTAACACCTATATCTGAAGTAGCTTCACCATCTTCTAATACGTGACGCTGTTTAATTCCAGTACGAGTAGTGATCCATTCATCTGAAGTGTCAATGATCTTTTCAAGATCATGGTTGGTCATTACCTTTTCTGGAACATAACCTTGAACCCCGGTAATTGCTGCTGTTATTTTACCCATTATTTAAAAGCTTCTTTTATTTTCATTGTCAATTTAGAGCTCGCTACGTCAAAAGCATGCATCAGCATATTTTTGACTGCAACATCATTTGATATACCGTGACCAATAATCACGTCAGAATTGACACCTAATATAGGTGTTCCACCGTAATTTTCGTAGTTAAAGCGATCGAAATAGTCGTCTTTTATCCCACGCTTTTTGAGAATACTGTAAATACCCTCAGCCTGCTTCAAGACAACATTTCCTGTAAATCCGTCACAAACAATTACATCTGCCTTGCCAGTAAACAAGTCTCTACCTTCAACATTTCCCACAAAATTAAAGTCACTAGTTCCGTTCATTAATTTATGTGCAGATTGAGTAAGGAGATTTCCTTTCGACTCTTCTTCACCAATGTTTAACAAAGCAACTTTTGGGTTCTCCACACCCAAAACGTTTCGAGCATATAGAGAGCCTAGCTTGGCAAATTGATATAAAACGTCTGGTTTGCAGTCGGCATTCGTTCCAACATCGAGGATAACAGAGTTTCCACCTGACTCAATAGGCAGAACAGAGGTTATACAAGGCCTTATAACACCAGGTATGGCATTTACCTTATACATAGCGCCTACAAGCATAGCACCAGTATTTCCGGTACTTGCGAAGGAGTCTAATTTTCCGCTGGATAATAATTCAAAACCAATAGATATCGAACTATTAGGCTTTTGAGGAATTGCACGAGTTGGGTGGTCATGCATAGTGATTACCTCCGTTGCATCTACTATAGGAACTCGTGAAGAGTCATGATCTTCTTGATTGAGAACAGCTTCGATTTCTTCTCTTTTACCAATCAAAGAAATATGTACGTTTTCAGGAAGTTCTTTTATAGCAGAAAGAGCCCCTAAAACGTTTGCTTCAGGAGCGAAATCACCACCACTAATGTCTAGCCCAATATTCATAGGGTTGAAGTGCGTTTAATGAATTAAACCGCAACCTCTTTTTCAGCGATCACTTGACCTTTGTAGTAAAGTTTACCTTCATGCCAATGTGCACGGTGGTACAAGTGAGACTGTCCTGTTTCAGAACATGTTGCAATATTTCCTGACGTTGCCTTCTTGTGCGTACGTCTTTTGTCTCTTCTTTTTGTCGAGATTCTTCTTTTAGGATGTGCCATTTCTACTTTTATTTATATAAACAATTAATTCAAATTTTTCAATGCTTTCCAACGTGGGTCGATATCACTATCTTCATCATCGTCA
>CBFHXS010000007.1:0-14816 GCA_965659845.1 Brumimicrobium sp. | reverse complement strand
TCGTCATCATCAGAACCAGAGTACTTATCTAGAAGATCAAGCATGTCTTCGTTACACTCACCTTCTTCGTGAACGTTTTTGTTGGGAAGTGAAACCGTTAAAAGCTCATAAAATATTGGCCCCATATCGATTTTAAAATCACTCGGGTCTACCATTATTAAATTTTCATCTTCGCTTTCACCTTCCCCAAATTTAAAAACGAGATGGTGATTAACATCAACTTCTATTTGTAAAGGCTCTGTGCATAAATCACATGCAGAAGTTACAAATCCAGTAAGTTGAATATCAGCAATCATCATTGTTTCTTTTTTTTCAAGAACCATCGTTGCTTCCACCTCACCCTTCTCTATCAAGGAGTACTCTAACTCTTCAAAGAACGCATCCGATATCTGAAATGAAAAGTCGTGTTTTCCGACCTTCAAACCTTCAAACGGTATTACATATTCTTTCTTCACACTCATTTACCCGTAAAAATTGGGAGTGCAAATGTAAAAAAATTCATTTACAACACACCAGTTGTAAATAAATGAATCGACAAAGATAGTGTTTTTCATGAACTGAACATATTACAATACACAACTAATTTAGAATATACTGTTAAATGATTTTGGTATTTTCGTCCGTATGTTCCATACCGAGACCAGAAAATACGGACCTGTTGAAGTGCATTTGCTCTATTTCGAGAGCTTTGAAATGGAAGAACACTATCATAATTTGATGGGACACGAACATGAAAGACTAATGACTTTAAATCACCCAGCTAGAAAGCGTGAATATGTGGCAACAAGGGTCTTGCGAACAATGTTTTTTGGAAATGAAAGCATATTATATAACGAAGTTGGAGCCCCCTTCATTGAAGGCGAAGGTTTCATATCTATATCACACGCACCTCACGTCGTAGGCCTGGCTTTTTGTAAAGAATTCCAGTTGGGGCTAGATTTAGAGCCTGTTCGTGAAAAAGCGCTAATAGTTAAAGACAAGTTTTTGAGTCCAAATGAATCAAGATTGCTTAAAACAGATAACGCTCTTGAAATGACAAAGGTATGGTCGGGCAAAGAGGCCTTGTATAAACTGTCTGGTCGAAAAGGCATTATTTTTTCTGAAAATCTACATTTGATAAAACGTAAGGAAGAAGAGTGGGAAGGAAGAATCCAGTTTTCAGATTCAGTTAAATTTGTTCCTATGCATATAGTGAAGGTTAACGACTTCGTTTTATCAGTTAATTCAAATAGGGTTTATGAATAAGGATAACCAAATACTATCAAGGTTTTGCGCCAGAAAAGGTCAAATTGCAATATTGATAGACCCAGAAAAAGCACAGAATTCAGATAGGTTAAAGGAACTAGTTAAAAAAGCCCATTTTGCTAATGTTGACTATTTCTTCATCGGAGGCAGCACTGTAACTTCCGAACAAATGAGTTTTACCCTAGAGGTTGTTAAAAAGGAAAGTAGAATACCGGTAGTTGTTTTTCCAGGTGACTTCCAGCAAATCAATAATCAAGCAGATGGATTACTTTATTTGAGTTTGTTGTCAGGAAGAAACCCAGAATACCTTATTGGGCAACACGTGAAGAGCGCAAGAAAAGTGCATCAATTCAAGGACGTTGAAGTCATACCAACCGCATATTTACTAATAGATGGAGGAAGGAATAGTTCAGTAGCATATGTAAGTCAAACGACACCAATTCCTCGAAAAGAAATTGGTATAGCTGCAAATACAGCAGTCGCTGGTGTCCTTCAGGGAAAACAAGTTGTTTATTTTGATGCGGGAAGTGGGGCAAAACACCATGTTCCTTTTGAAATGCTGAAAGAAGTAAAGAATATGCTTGAGTCGACACCTATAATAGTTGGAGGAGGTATTCGCTCAATTGAAACCATAGAGTCTCTTAAGGTTTCCGGAGCAAATGTTATTGTATTAGGAAATCACATAGAAGAAAACATTGATTTTCTTTTAGAGCTCAATACGTACGTAAATAAGCTCGAGAAATGATATTTATTGCATTCAGCGAACTCAAAAGAGAAATTGTCAACCCTGAAGTTCACACAAAGGATCTTTCAATATCAGAGCTCAGAGTAATGTTATCCAATAAATTAGGTGATGAAAGCACTCTTGAAATCAAAGGATTTCAGCTAAGTGCTCAAAACCTTTATTTCTTAATGGACCATTACGAAAAAGAAGAGTATCGTGTTTTTTCTGACTGGGTATTATCAGACTCGTCTTTATTTTTATATCTAAGAGATAAAGAGCTTCCACAAACCTTTAAAGTTAAAAACTATGAAGGCCATACGCTAAAAACAAACTACTACAAATTTTTAGATAATTTCTTAAGCCCCAAGTTAGATAAAGATCTATTATCCTCAATAAGTGAAGGTAGGCTTGCAAGTCTTCTTAATATATCTGAACTAAAAACTCTTTTGCCAGAGGAGAATAAGATTGAAATAGACCATAAGCTGGCCAGTTTTATTAGGTCTACTATTGAAGAAGCAAAGACGGATAGAGGAACTACCATTGAACGAATGTTTCGATTGGAATTCATTATGTTGATTAACAGGCTGGACGAATCGTTTTATCAAGTAAAGATTTTGTTTTTGGAAACTGTTAAGACTTTAATAAAAGACAATAGTGAGCTGTCTGACAAAGGATTTAGTTCACTTAAGAGGATTAAACTCAACAGTACTCATAAAAAAGAAGTTGATCTGTTTTTGTCTAGATGGAAGAACTCTAAAATAAGTAAGGGAACAAAACTGAAGCATCTATTTAGAACACCATTATTTTATGCAGGTCTGCTTGTTTTAATAGTGCTTATTTACATTTTGGTTCCAAAGGAGACTGTTCAACCGAATCAAAATCGTGTTGCTCCTTTTGAAAGGACCGGTCTTGATAGCTTAACGATAGATGAAATAAAAAACACGGATAGCCTTCTTGGATTCAACAGAGACACTTTGATCGCAGAAATCGAGGAGTTCAATAACTTACCTTTGGTTGATCGATATCAAATGATAGATAGTGAAGATACTCTTAAAAATGATTTAGCGAGGTCTCTTGTCATCAGTATGGTTGCAGATTATGAAATTCAGAAGGCTCAGAGCAACTCTCCAGATTGTAAACCTTTGAGTATGGGGGGAAAATTAAAGTTTCAATTGGATGGAGTTAGGAATGTGAATGATATGGCTGCAGGAGTTAATCACAAAATAGTGAACAACACTTCATATGACTTATATATATTGCTGTTTAAGAATGATCCAACCGAAGCTGTTTACGGCTCATTTGTTCCGTCAAAAGGCGAACTAACATTTCAACTTGTTCAAGGAATGAGGTTGATAATCTATAGCGGTAGAGACCTTACCCGTTTCAATCCTTTACAAAATAAGAACGGTGGTTATGGTAGTATAGTCGAGGCTAAACGTATTGATAGTCGTTTTACAGCTCACTTTTGTGAACTCAATCAGTTTAACCTTCAGCTCATGAGTAGGTCCTGGACGGCAATGAGAAAAGGAGGCCTTACCATTATTTCTGACGATAATGGACCGATCAGAATTAAGTCAGATGTGTTTGAAAAATAAAGACAGTTTACCAAACATGTCGTGAATAATTTAACAGTCAAGACAATAAG
This sequence comes from Brumimicrobium sp., assembly GCA_965659845.1. Classification (GTDB taxonomy): domain Bacteria; phylum Bacteroidota; class Bacteroidia; order Flavobacteriales_D; family Crocinitomicaceae; genus Brumimicrobium. The sequence goes on along the minus strand of CBFHXS010000007.1, from coordinate 11,202 downwards.
TGTTCATTTCTTTTCATTGTCAAAAGAACTCCTTAGATTTGCATGAATCAAAAAACAAAACAAATGGCTGAAGTAATGTCTGGTATTGATATAGAAAAGGTTCTAGATCAATTAGGAATAAAGAACGAAATAAACAAAGGAGCTTCAACTGGAGAGAATTGGTTAGATACAACAGGGGAGGTTATAGAGTCTCACACACCAGTTAACGGTTCTGTAATAGGTAAAGTGCGTCTTGCTTCGAAAGAAGATTATGATAAGGTTGTCATGAAAGCGCATGAAGGTTTTCTAGAGTGGAGAAAGTGGACAGCACCGGCAAGAGGAGAGGTTGTTCGCCAAATAGGAAATGCTTTAAGAGAATATAAAGAACCTTTAGGAGCAATAGTTTCTTATGAAATGGGTAAATCTTATCAGGAAGGTCTTGGTGAGGTTCAAGAGATGATAGATATTTGTGATTTTGCTGTTGGTTTATCACGACAGCTTCACGGTTTGACAATGCATTCTGAACGCCCTGGGCATAGAATGTATGAACAATACCACCCTTTAGGAGTAGTAGGGATCATTTCTGCTTTTAATTTTCCAGTTGCGGTATGGAGTTGGAATACAGCATTAGCTTGGGCATGTGGAGATGCGTGTGTTTGGAAGCCATCTGAAAAAACTCCATTGACATCTATTGCTTGTCAGAATATTACAAATGAAGTTTTCAAGAAAAACAATGTTCCAGAAGGAGTTTCATCTATGGTAATAGGAGATGCTGAGATCGGAAAAGCAATGGCGGAAGATAAAAGAGTACCTCTTGTTTCTGCGACAGGATCAACACGTATGGGTAGATCTGTAGCACAATCCGTAGCAGCACGACTCGGAAAATCATTGCTTGAGCTTGGAGGTAATAATGCCATGATCATTACGCCTGATGCAGATTTAAGTGTTGTTGTCCCAGGTGCTGTATTTGGCGCTGTAGGAACGGCTGGACAGCGCTGTACTTCAACAAGAAGACTGATAATTCACGAGTCTATTTATAATAAAGTAGTAGACACGATCACAGGAGCTTACAAACAAATCAAAATAGGCAATCCATTAGACGAAAGCAATCATGTAGGACCGCTTATTGATAAAGACGCGGTAAACAATTATCTTAAGGCGATCGAAAAAGCAAAGCAGGAAGGTGCTAAAGTATTGATTGAAGGAGGAGTTCTAGAAGGAGAAGGTTATGAGTCAGGATGCTATGTTCGTCCAACTGTGATTGAAGCAAAGAATGAGTTCGAAATCGTACAAGAAGAAACTTTCGCACCAATATTGTATGTTTTGAAATACAGTGGTGATGTCCATGATGCTTTGAAACTTCAAAATGGTGTAAGTCAAGGTTTGTCCTCAGCAATCATGACAACGAATTTAAGAGAAGCCGAAGCTTTCCTTTCTCAAGAAGGTTCTGACTGTGGTATTGCAAATGTGAACATAGGTACATCAGGCGCTGAAATTGGAGGTGCATTTGGTGGAGAAAAAGATACAGGAGGCGGGCGAGAGTCAGGATCTGATGCTTGGAAAGTATATATGCGTCGTCAAACTAATACGATAAATTATACAACAGAGCTTCCTTTAGCACAAGGAATAAAGTTTGATCTTGATTAAATTCAGGGAAAATAAGACGAAAAAAAACCTGTAATGAAAGTTGCAGGTTTTTTTTGTGCTCAATCTTTTCTATGCGATTAAATGATTTTATCAACAAATCGAGAAAATTGTTTATAACCTCTAAAAATCTGTTAAAAACGATTCTGTAGGTTTCACAGGTGTTCCATCACTTTCACTTTCAGGGCTTCAATAAAAATGCAGCCTCCCAACACTATTTAGAATGGTTTTAAATTAATTTTAATTGTTCGAAAATTGTCATAAAACTGTCAGCACATATGGTTAATCTGTTATTTTTGCTTTCGATATATCGCGTGCTCAGGCATGCTATGACATAGAATTATAAATAAAAATATCTAATAATCAGATGTTTAACAAAGGAAATAAATGGTTGTTCGCGTTGTTAGCAGCGCTATTCTTAATGACCTCTACTTCTTCTCTAGCACAAGATGGTGAGGCGTTATTTAATGCGAAGTGTGCCACGTGTCACCAACCGCACCAAGACATGACAGGTCCCAAGCTGTACGAAGTACGGAAAAAATGGGAAGACGGAGGAGCTCAAGACGGTTCTCTTTATCAATGGGTAAAGAATTGGCAAGTTGCTGCGGCGAATGATCCTTATGCAAAAGAGGTGTCTTCTTGGTCAGAAACAGCAATGTCATTGTTTGCAGATTTGAGTAATGGTCAAATCGACGCAATCTTTGATTACGTTGATGCACAACCATTGCCTTCTGCAGGAGGTGGAGATGTTGCTGCAGCTGGTCCTGCTCAATCAACAGAAAAAGAAGAGACATCATTAGGGTGGATTTGGTACATAATAGCAGGGATATTTGTTGTTATTATTCTTTCTGTGGGCGGAGTGCGCCGTCAATTGCAACACATTGACAAAGAGGACGACCTTCAAATGACGTATGGAGACGAAATCAAACAATGGATATTTAGAAATAGAAAATCAGTTGGTGTAGGAGTCCTTGTTTTAGTTCTTGCTTTGGTTATCGGATTGTTCTTACAATTATACCAAATTGGGGTTGTTACTGCTTATCAACCGTCTCAACCAATTCATTTTCCACATGAAATACACGCAGGAACTAATGGAATCGATTGTAAGTATTGTCACAATTCAGTGGATAAATCCAAATCTGCAGGTATTCCAACTGTGAATGTTTGTATGAATTGTCACAAGCAAATCAAAGGTAAAGACGCTCAGGTGGAGCAAATTAATAAAATTTATGCAGCTGCTGGATTTGATCCAGAAGGCCCAGGTAAATACTCTGGTGAAACTGAAAACCTTGTTTGGAACAAAGTACACAGTTTGCCTGACCACGTTTATTTCAACCACTCTCAGCACGTTGTAGTAGGTGGAATTGATTGTAAGCAGTGCCACGGAGACATGACTAAGCAAAAAGATTTACCTCGTGTTGTGCCGGTTGAGGAACTGAATAAAATCGAAGGAAATATTCAGTTAACTAAACCTACGCTTACAATGGGTTGGTGTATTGAGTGTCACGGAGAGAAAGAGGTTTCAAATGGTCCTATCTCTGGAAAAGGTGGCGGTTATTACGATGAAATTCATAAGCGACTGCTTGAGAATGATGAGTCTTTATACGAAGACTACCTAGAAGATGGTAAAGTTACTGTGAAAGAGCTTGGTGGATGGGAATGCGCTAAGTGTCATTATTAATAAGTTTAAGGACGAGTTGACAGCAAATAAGATATGGCAATGAACAGAAAATATTGGAAAGGTCTTGATGAGTTGAATGAAACACCAGGTTTCGTTGAGCAGAGAGACCAAGAGTTCACAAAAGATGTTACTGTGGATGAATTCATGGGGGACGAATCATTAGAGGAGTCTTCTACAGCAAGAAGAGATTTCTTAAAATTCCTAGGGTTTAGTGTTGCCGCTGCAACCATTGCAGCTTGTGAGGCGCCTGTTACTAAGGCGGTCCCTTACGTGAACAAACCTGAAGAAGTTGTGCCAGGGCAAGCTACTTGGTATGCATCTACATATTATGATGGAAATTCCTACGCGAATATTCTTGTAAAAACAAGAGAGGGTAGACCAATTTTTATAAAAGGTAATAAAGACTTTGGATTCACAAATGGTACAGTAAACCCTCAAATTATTGGTTCTGTTCTATCTCTATATGATGGTGAGCGACTTAAATACGCTCAAATGAATGGAGAAGACAACCAAACTGCAGAGGTTGATAGCGCTATAAAAGATAAGCTTGATAAGATTATTAAAAAGAAAGGTGAGGTTGTTATTGTTTCAAAAACGCTTGCTTCACCATCTTCTTACAGAGCAATAGAGGAATTTAGAAAATATGTAACAGGTGGCGAAACAGCTACTCAAGTTATTGACGCTACTAATGCTGCCGTAGAAGGAGACACCGAGGAGTTCGTTGAGGCGGTAACTTCAGGTGCAACTTTTAGACATATTCAATATGATGCCGTTTCTTATAGCGGAATTAGAAAGGCGAATGAGCTATCTTTTGGAGAGGCAATCATTCCTGACTATGATTTTTCTCAAGCTAAGACAATCGTTAGCTTTGGTGCGGACTTCTTAAATTCATGGTTACTACCAACTCAGTTTGTTGGACAATATGGACAGAGAAGAAAACCGGATAACGACTGGATGTCTAAGCACTACCAGATTGAATCAAACATGTCAATCACTGGTTCAAACGCAGACGAGCGAGCTATGATTAAGCCTTCTGAGGAGGCGGGAGTTATAGCCTCTTTGATTAAGGAATGTGGAGGTTCTGCATCTGGAGTAGGGGCAAAGCTTCCTGAAACTGTTGATGCTGATTTAATCAAGAAAATTGCGAAAGACCTTAAGAAAGGTCATGGTCTTGTTGTGTCAGGTTCAAATAACGCAGGAATTCAGGTTTTAGTGAACAAGCTAAACTCACTGATTGGAGCATACAAAACAACAATTAATTTAAATAATCCAATTCAATTGTTTGCATCAGAAGATGGTGAAATGATGAATTTGGCAAATGATGTTGCGAAAGGAAAAGGACCTAACGCAATATTCTTTTATAATACTAATCCAGCGTATTCGCTATCAAATGGTGATGCATTCGCAGAGGGTCTTTCTAAATTAGAGCTATCTGTTTCTACATCAACATTTGCTGATGAAACGGCAAGTAAGTGTCAGTTTATAGTGCCAGATCACCATACCTTAGAGGCTTGGAATGATTATGCGCCAAAGGCGAATGAATATGCAATTGGACAGCCGACAATTCGTCCGCTTCATGATACTGTAGCGGCACAAGAATCTTTCTTGGTTTGGTCTGGAAATGCTAACCGCCAAGGAAAAGACAGTAAGGTTTATTTAGACTTTATGAAAGAGACTTGGAGAGCAAATGGTTATGATACTGAGGCTTACCAAGACTTCGATATGTTCTGGAATAAGACTGTTCACAATAGTGTAATGTCGACTACTCCAAAAGCGATGTCATCTATGTCATTTAACGATGGCGCCTTGACAAAGGCGAAAAGCATGTTGCCGAAAGCAGCCGATGTAGAAGTCGTTCTTTATCAAAAAGCAGGTATCGGAATCGGTGATCAAGCGGGTAACCCATGGTTACAGGAGATGCCAGATCCTATATCAAAAGTTACTTGGGATAACTATATCACTATGAGCCCTGAAGAAATGGAGAAGTCCGGTTATGGACTTGAAATTGATCAGGAGCATGGCGCAACAATGGCGTCTTTAACTGTAGGAGATGTAACTTATGAACTGCCAGTTTACCCATCACCGGGTCAGGCTGCAGGAACAGTAGGTTTGGCACTAGGTTATGGTCGCGGTGCTAATGGAGAAAAAATTGGTAAAGCAGCATTCCAAACGAAGGAGTACGGTGGATACCAGGATGGAGAGAATGGAGGTAGAGTTGCAATTGGTAAAAATGCGTTCCGCATGGCTCAGACTTCTAAAAATGGAGTTGAGTATACTGCTTCTGCAACAATCAAGAAATTAGATAAAACATATCCTATTGCAACTACGCAAATTCACCAAACAGTGATGGGTCGTAATTCAATAGTGAGAGAGACTACTTTTGATATATATAAGAATCATTCGAAAGAAGCATACAATCCAGATTGGACGCTACAAAAAATTGATGAGCACGGTAATCACGTTGAAGCTCCTTTAGAGGAGTTTGACCTGTGGGATGCTCACCCAGTTGAAAATGTCGGGCACAGATGGGGAATGACTATCGATTTGTCTTCATGTTTTGGCTGCGGATCATGTCTTGTTGCTTGTCAATCTGAAAACAACGTACCTGTTGTTGGTAAAGATGAAGTAAGAAGAGGTCGTGAAATGCACTGGTTGCGATTAGATCGTTACTATGCGTCTGACGAAGAAGCAACGGTAGGTCAAAGAGAAGATAAGGACACATTTAATTACGGAAAAGCTGAGAAGCCAGCAAGTAATCCGAAGGTTGTTCACCAACCGATGATGTGTCACCATTGTAACCATGCGCCATGTGAGACTGTTTGTCCAGTGGCTGCAACAACTCATTCTAATGAAGGGTTGAACCAAATGACTTATAACAGATGTATCGGTACGAGATATTGTGCAAACAACTGTCCTTATAAAGTGCGTAGATTTAACTGGTTTAATTACCCTTCTTACAAGAAGTTCGGTGAGGTAAACCCTGCACAAGATGACCTTGGAAGAATGGTATTGAACCCTGATGTTACTGTACGTACAAGAGGGGTAATGGAAAAATGCTCTTTCTGTGTTCAGAAGATCCAAGAGGGGAAATTGACTGCGAAAAAAGAGCAACGCCCAGTAAAAGATGGAGATGTTGTTACTGCTTGTTCTGATGCTTGTCCAGCTGATGCTATAACTGTCGGTGATTGGAATGATCCAGAGTCAGCAATTCGAAAATCGTCTGAAGATAAGCGTGCATACCAAGCACTTGAAGAAATTGGTGTTAAGCCAAATATTTGGTACAAAGTGAAAGTTCGAAATGAAGAAAACGAGGTGCTCGCAAGTATTCAAGAAGAAGCTGAAGCGAATGCTAGTCACGGAGGTCATGGTGAAGACCATGGAGGACATGGGGAGCATGGAGGACATGAAACGAAATCACATCATTAATTGATAAATTAGATTGTAATGCATAAAGAAGCTGCAATTAGAGAACCCCTGATATTAGGTCACAAGACGTACCATCAAATTACTGAGGACGTATGTAAACCTATTGAAGACAAAGCGCCAAGAACTTGGTACATTTTGTTCGCTATCGCTGCGATCATTGGATTGTATGGAGTAGGGTGTATTTTATATCTACTAGGTACTGGTATCGGAACCTGGGGATTGAACAAAACTGTGGGCTGGGCCTGGGATATTACCAACTTCGTTTGGTGGGTAGGTATTGGTCACGCAGGAACATTGATTTCTGCCGTACTTTTACTGTTCAGGCAGAAATGGAGAATGGCAATTAACAGGTCTGCAGAAGCAATGACAATTTTCGCCGTATTTATGGCTGGGTTGTTCCCGTTGATTCACATGGGTCGTATTTGGGTAGCGTATTGGGTACTTCCTCTACCAAACCAATTTGGTTCTTTGTGGCCAAACTTTAACTCCCCACTACTCTGGGATGTTTTTGCGATCTCAACGTATTTGTCAGTATCTTTAGTTTTCTGGTATATTGGATTACTTCCTGATTTCGCAACTATCCGAGATCGTGTGAAAAAACCTATTCCGAAAAGAATGTATTCTTTGCTTTCTTTTGGATGGACAGGTAGAGCTAAGCACTGGAATCGTTTTGAATTAGTATCACTTGTTCTTGCAGGTGTTGCAACTCCCCTTGTATTCTCGGTACACTCTATTGTATCATTCGATTTTGCCACATCGGTAATTCCAGGTTGGCATACAACTATATTCCCACCTTATTTCGTTGCAGGTGCGGTATTCTCAGGATTTGCTATGGTACAAACGCTAATGTTAGTTATGCGAAAAGCAATGAAACTAGAGGCTTACATTCATACTAAGCACGTAGAGTATATGAACATTGTGATCATGGTAACAGGATCAATCGTAGGTGTAGCGTATTTGACAGAGCTTTTCGTGTCTTGGTATTCTGGTGTTGAATATGAGGCATACGCTTTCATTAACAGAGCAACTGGTCCTTATTGGTGGGCGTACTTCTCAATGATGACTTGTAACGTTGTTTCGCCTCAATTAATGTGGTTCAGAAAATTAAGAAGAAGCTTACTGTTTACATTCATTATTTCGATTGTCGTAAATATTGGGATGTGGTTTGAGCGTTTCGTAATTATCGTGACATCTGTTCACCGTGATTATTTACCTTCTTCTTGGAGTATGTTCTACCCTACACATATTGATATTGGTGTGTTTGTAGGAACCATTGGACTGTTCTTTGTGTTTTTCCTTCTATTTGCTAGATTCTTCCCTGTTCTTGCTTTGAACGAGGTTAAGTCTATTCTTAGATCATCAGGAGAATCCTTCAAAGATGGTAAGGCCCACAGCCCTGCATTCAGTTTGGAAGAGCAACACTTAGCTGGTAAGGGCTCATCACATGATGAACCTGTTAAGGAGGTGGCTAAACCAGTTGAATCTAAAACAGAGAATGTTGTTGAGGAGAAAGATACTACTGATAGCAGAACAAAACTGTTTGGAGTAATTGGAGAATCTTCTGAAGATAAGAAAGACGACCTGAAGAAAATAAACGGTCTTGGTCCAGTGATGGAAACAAAACTGAACGAAATCGGGATCTACTCTTACGCTCAGTTATCGAAAATGACTAGTGCAGAATACGCTCTTTTAGATCAAATTACTGGAACTATGCCAGGAAGAGCTGAAAAAGATGACTGGGCTGGTCAAGCGAAAGAATTAATGAACAATAACGATAATAACTAAGGACATGGCGGATACAGTAATCTATGCAATGTACGACGACGATGAAGTGCTAAAAGCGGGCGCGAAGAAGTTGGTTGCCAAAGGTGTTAAGGTAACAGATGTGTTTTCACCTTTTCCAATTCACGGACTTGATCCTATCATTGGTGTTAAGAACACAAGACTGGGTATAATGGCCTTTTTGTATGGTCTGACAGGTTTGATGTTAGCGACAATAGGAATGAATTATTTTATGGTTCAAGATTGGCCAATGAACATTGGTGGTAAGCCAAGTTTCACATATTTAGAGAATTTCCTTGCATTTGTTCCAATTACGTTTGAGTTTACAGTATTATGTGCTGCTCACGGTATGGCGATCACTTATTTGTTGAAAAACAAAACGATTCCAGGCATGCCTGCGGAGAATCCAGACCCACGTACTACTGATGATAAGTTTGTGATGGAATTGAGATTATCGGAAAACGGTGGTTTTAAAGCTGACGAACTTGAAAGTATGTTGAAGGGAACGGGAATAGTAGAATTAGATCAAAAAGAAATTAAATAATTTGCCATGAAGAAAGAGTTTAAGGCAATAGCAAAAGTTTTAATGGTATTTGCAGTTGGAATGACAGTAGTGTCTTCTTGTGTGACTGACCCTGACTCATCAGGTTTGGAGTATATGCCAGACATGTATCGTTCTCCAGCGATCGAACCATATGTTGATTATGGTCAAATTAAAGGAGAGGAACATAAAGACTTGAAAGTGCAGCAATCATCATTGCGACCTCCGCACAGAACGATTCCTTATTTTGGAACTGACTCAGCTAAAGTAGCAATGATGCTCCCTTATCACAGAAAAGCATCAAGTGCAGCAAATACCACTCACGGACTATTTGAAAGTGAAGGATGGAGGCTTAGCGACAGTGTGAATTCGGAGTATGAAAAAGCAAAGGTGGATGAGAACCCAATCCGATTGACACCTGAGAATGTTGATATGGTGTTAGATGAAGGAGAGAGAATCTACGAATCTAAATGTCAGCACTGTCATGGTGAAGAAGGTAATGGTCAGGGTCCAATGGTAACGAGTGGTGCTTATGTAGGTGTTCCAGATTATAAAAACCTTCTAGAACTTGGTGATGGACAATTGTTTTATTCAATCTATTACGGAAAGGGAGCAATGGGTGCACACTCAATGTTGCTAGACAAGGAAGAAATTTGGACACTCGTTCATTACGTAAACCAATTTAGGTTTGATGATTACGGAAACTTTGACGTAGAAGAAGCACCTGTATCAGATTCATTGACGATGGATGCAGAAGTTACTGACTCGTTAGAAGTAGAGGAATAATATTAGGGAGAATTAAGTTTAAAGAAAACAATCAGAGATAATGGAATTTCAAGTTTCAAATAAAGCCAAGATCTGGACAACAATTTTAATGGTTGTCGGGATTATATTTACTGGTATTGGTATAGTAGTGGCTTCCGGACATGGACATCTTGGTCAACAATTTACGGCAAACCTTTTGTCTAACAGCTTCTTTTTCTTTTCAATAGGATTAAGTGCGTTATTCTTTTTGGCGTTGCAATATGCTACAGAGACAGGTTGGTATGCAGCGGTTAAAAGAATTATTGAAGCGGTAGCGAGTTATCTACCGGTGGGAATTGCATTCATGCTTATTACATTTTTGACTTTATCTTTTATGCATGGTGCTCATGTTTATCAATGGATGGATCCAGAAGTTATGAAGGAAGGAGGTTCTCATTATGATGAATTATCTGCTGGAAAAGGAGCATATCTTAATCTTCCTTTCTTTTGGATAAGAACAGTTATTTACTTAGCTATATACTATATCTTCTGGAACGGATTTAAGAAAAGATCACGTTTGCAGGATGAAAACCCGGATCAAGCTGTAGATCTACATTTCACTAACTATAAGAAGGGAGCGGTATTCCTAGTATTCTTTGCTGTGTTTAGTTCAACTAGTTCTTGGGATTGGTTAATGTCAATTGACATTCACTGGTTCTCTACACTTTTCGGGTGGTACGTGTTCGCAGGAGCATGGTGTAGCGCAATGGTAGTTATGGTTCTACTCGTTATTTACTTAAAGAAATTGGGTTACTTACCAAAGGTCAATGAAAGCCATATTCATGATCTAGGGAAATGGACATTCGCAACCTCTTTCCTTTGGTCTTACTTATGGTTCTCTCAATACATGCTAATTTGGTATGCGAATATACCGGAGGAGACAACTTATTACCTGATGCGTATCGAGAATTACAAACTCATGTATTTCGGACTGTTCTTTATTAATTTCGCTTTTCCTATGTTAATTTTGATGTCAAGAGATGCGAAGAGGAACGCTGGAATTTTAACGTTCGTTGGAATAGTAATTTTGATTGGTCATTGGTTGGACGCATGGACAATGGTTATGGGAGGCTCAATGGGTCCAACAGCCAACATGGGTCTATTAGAGATTGGAATGGGTCTTCTGTTCTTAGGAATTTTCGTGAGAGTTGTACTGACAAACCTTTCTAAGGCTCCGCTTACGGCGAAGAATCATCCTTTCTTAGACGAATCTTTACACCACGAGATTTAATAAATAATAATTTTTGAAACTAAGTTAATTAGATAGACATGGGTAGTAAGTTAATTATTTTGTTGGTTATCATCTTAGGCGTTCTGGCGATTGCTCAGCTGGTGCGTGTAAATG
>CBFHXS010000006.1:0-54958 GCA_965659845.1 Brumimicrobium sp. | reverse complement strand
GTGTCCGAAAACATTAGAAGCTTATCACAACAAGCTGAAGCACTTTATTTATTGGCAGATTTGTACGGTTACTCTGGAGACTATAAAAAGGAGAAAGAATATTTAAAAAAGGCTTTAAACATCTATCGAGATATGGATTCCGATAATGGTATAATTCAAATCCTATTAAACATATCTCATGGTGAAATTTACGATGGCGACTATGATAGTGTTTTAATGCGCTTGGAAGAAGTGGTGTTTCTTAAAGATAAGTCGAATATAAAGAGGTTTGACTTTACAATTGGACGTTATTATGGAAAAGTATACGCTCGTATGGATGATTATAAAAAATCCATGTATCACTTCAATAAAGCGCTAGATATTGTTCTGAGCAGTCGCTAAAAAACTGAATATACAAATCGTAAATGCAAGAAAAATATACCTCATTCTTCGAAGTTACAACAATTATTTTACCAAGTAAAATCGTTTGTTTGCATTGTCACTGTCTCACCACCTTCAAAGTTGACCTTCACAATTAAGTTTCTTTCAATCGAATTATTTGGAGGTATTACCCAATACATTTCTCTGTTAAAACCGTAAGCCACATACTCATAACCAAATTGATTTAGTTCATTCAAATAGCTGATTTGTATGGATTCCCCATTGTATTTAAAGAATTGCGAAAGCTCCTCCCCGGCATTCAACCCATTGTAACTTTCATTCGATGTTATTGATATAGATGTGGCCTTACGTTTCAGCCCAGCATGACCATCCACCGGACATTTCTGTGTAGCTCTTGCAATATTTCCCAGCTGTGCGAAAGGGTTATATTTGGATGCAACGTACTCGGCTTCATATTGTAATATAACAGCTAACGAGTCGGCCTGAACAGTATCTCCTGCACTAACCTCTTCGAGAGAACCATCTAAACTCGAATATAGATTAATTGATCCTGACTTAGGCTTCCAATAGGGCTGAACGTCTTTACAAAAGCAAGCAGTGAATAACGTCCCTATCAATCCAAGGGAAAAAATAAAAGTGATTGTTAGTTTTTTCATATCTCTGATTTAATTTTAAGACGAACGCATTTTTCCAGTAGTTGGAAAAAGACGAAATAATTATTGTGATTCATTGTGATTCAATGAAGAAATGTATGGAAAATGTTAACTTTGAATACCATTCAACAAATGAAATATGCTTTCACAAGATAAAGACAAAAAACTCTTCCTACTTGATGCATTCGCCTTAATCTATAGAGCTTACTTTGCATTTTCAAAAAACCCAAGGATCAACTCAAAAGGAGAAAATACTTCGGCGGCTTTTGGCTTCACAACTGCTCTTCTGGACATTCTAAATAAAGAAAAACCATCCCATATAGCTGTAGTATTTGATGCCCCCGGAGGAGCTACAAATAGACAAGAGGATTATGCAGAGTACAAAGCGCATAGAGAAGAGATGCCTGAAGACATTCGCAACATGATCGATCCAATTAAGGAAATCGTCAAAGCCTTTAAAATCCCCATTTTATTAAAGAAAGGATTTGAAGCGGATGATGTCATTGGAACACTGGCAAGAGTAGCAGAAAAGGAAGGCTTCACAACCTACATGATGACTCCGGACAAGGATTTTGCGCAATTGGTATCAGAGAATACCTTTATGTACAAGCCAGGTAGAGGAGGTAAACCAGCTGAGATCTGGGGTGTTGAACAAGTTAAGGAAAAGTTTGAAGTTGAAGATCCATTGCAAGTTATCGATATTCTCGGTTTATGGGGGGATAGTGCGGATAACATTCCTGGAATTCCAGGAATTGGTGAAAAGACATCAAAAAAATTGATTCAAAAATATGGGTCAATGGAAAATCTTTTTGAAAACACTGATGACCTCAAAGGGAAGCAAAAAGAAAATGTGATCAACTTCGAAGAGCAAGGTCGCATGTCCAAAATGTTAGCTACAATCATTACGGATGTTGATGTTCCTTTTGATCCTGAAGACCTAACCTACTGTGATCCTGATTCAGACAAGATCAAGGAGGTTTTTACGGAGTTAGAGTTTAGAGCTTTGGCAAAAAGAGTATTGGGCGAGGAGATTGTTATCACATCGAATTCATCAAATAATGAAGACGGTCAACTTGACCTATTTGGAACAACAAACGAAGATCAGTCGCCAGTAGAGGAAGAAATAAAATCAATTGAAGATGTAGATAAAGATTATGCGTTTGTTGACACAGAAAAAGATCGAAAATCACTCATCGAAAAACTGATGAAACAAAAATCGGTATGCTTTGATACTGAAACCTCAAGTCTTGAAGCGCGAAATGCTGACCTAGTCGGTATTGCGTTTTCTTATGAAAAAGGAAAAGCATTTTATGTTCCTTTTCCAAAAGATTTTGAAGAAGCCAAAACTCAACTTTCTGAATTCAAAGACTTTTTCAAATCAAATAAAATCGAAAAAGTTGCACATAACGTAAAGTACGATGAACAAGTAATAAATCGCTACGGTTTTAATCTTGAAGGTCCGATTTTCGATACTATGATTGCCCATTATTTACTATCCCCAGATGGAAAGCATAGTATGGATGTACTTGCTGAATACTACCTAAAATATAAACCAGTTCCAATTGAAACGTTAATAGGTAAGAAGGGTAAGAATCAAAAGTCTATGCGTGATATTCCGCAAAAAGACATCGTTGATTACGCATGTGAAGATGCTGATATCACGTGGCAACTCAAAGAACTTTTCGAGCCTGAGATTCAAAAAGATCATTTGAAGAATTTATTCTATGATATTGAAATGCCTTTGGCTCATGTACTGAAATCAATGGAACAAGAAGGAATAAATCTTGATATAGATAGTTTAAAGATGTTCTCTGAAGAGCTTGAGATATCTCTCAACGACATTGAGGAAAAAGTAATTGACCTTGCCGGAGAAGAGTTTAATCTAGACTCTCCAAAACAACTGGGAGTCATCTTATTTGAAAAATTAGAGATCTCGAAAAAAGCGAAAAAAACAAAGTCTGGTCAGTACTCCACTTCGGAAGATACGCTACAAAAGCACATTAATGACCACGAGATTGTACCCTTAATTTTAGACTATCGTTCATTGCGTAAACTAAAGAATACTTACGTGGATCCTCTACCAGAATTGGTAGATGAAAATGATGGGAGACTCCATACGCACTACATGCAAACCGTTGCTGCAACTGGTCGTTTGAGCTCAACAAATCCAAACCTTCAAAACATTCCAATTCGAACACCGAAAGGAAGAGAAATCCGTAAAGCTTTTGTTCCTAAAAACGAGGACTACGAATTACTCGCTGCAGATTATTCGCAAATTGAATTGAGAATTATTGCGGCTTTAAGTGGTGATAAGAATATGATCGAAGCGTTTAATGAAGGTCATGATATTCATGCGGCAACTGCGGCTAAAGTATACGGCGTTTCAATGGACGAAGTTAGTCGTGAGCAAAGAAGCAATGCAAAGGCGGTAAACTTTGGAATTATTTATGGACAATCTGCATTCGGCCTATCGCAAAATCTAGGTATCTCCAGGAAAGAAGCTAAATCAATTATTGACAGCTATTTTGAGCAATATCCAACAATTCGAAACTACATGGATAAGGCAAAAGAAGAGGCAAAAGAAAAAGGATATGTAGAAACGATCATGAAGCGCAGAAGATATCTTCCGGATATTAAATCTAACAATGCAATTGTTCGTGGTTATGCTGAAAGAAACGCCATAAATGCGCCCATTCAAGGAAGTGCCGCAGACATCATTAAGATTGCAATGATCAATGTATACGAGAAAATGAAGGAGGAAAAACTAACTTCTCGAATGTTACTCCAGGTACATGATGAATTGGTATTTGATGTCATCAAATCAGAGAAAGATCAAGTAGCTTCACTCGTTAAAGAATGCATGGAGAATGCTGTCAAAATGGAAGTGCCTCTTGATGTTGAAATGGAGTTTGCCGGTAACTGGCTTGATGCGCACTAAGCCTATTGATACAATTTAGGGATTAATCGACTATTGAATAAGTCAATATTTAAAGTGAGTCGTATGCGTTGACCAAAACTGTTTGATGCATAAGCATTCGCTAAATTCTCAGACTCTGCTATTGCGTAGTAGAGTCCAAAGAATTCTCCCAATTCGTAACCGACACCTAAAGCGTAGGGTGAAACCATGTCTCCATTCTGTTCGAACATTCCATAATTCCCGAACACACCAATTTGTCCAGGAATAGCGCGTGGTGTAGGAACACCAATAAATACAGAATTAGTTTGCATCCAGTTGTCAGAAACGCCAAAGTCACTTCCTGAATAAAAGCCCCCTCTGTTATTAGCACGTTGAAGTTCAGAAGATCGATCTAAAAAGAACTCTTCAACGAAAACATCTTGTACCCCGTTCATTCCTGTAAGTGGAATTCCATAACGATAACTGGTGCTTATACTGTTCACGTCGTGCAAATAGCTATACCCGAAGAAAGTTCTCGCTCTTACTATAGATTTCCAATCACTTTTCGCCATTAGATCGTAACTGTACTCTAAGCTTCCCATTATCCTTCCTGCAGATTCACTTGCAAAATCACTCATGACGTAATCCGTTCTTAGCTCAGATGAAAAATTGTTTCTCCCTTTCTTCCAGAAAGTATTCCAAGTCAAAAAACCTCCGAATTCCTGTAAGTAAAATGCCCCTCTCCTCGTTTGCTTCGCTAACCCCTGTAACAAAACCATTTGTTCCAATGGATACGCTTTAGATTTATTTGAGAAGTCCAGTCGTAGGTATGGAGATATTGAAGCGAAAAATGAACGACCACCATCAAAAGAATTTTCATCTTTGAAAGAAGCCAAAGACAATCCAACCTTACCGATATTCAACTTAGATTGATGGAATGTGTAGGAGAATTCTCCCATTCCTGAGAAGTTTTTTCTACCAAAAGAATACAGGGGCGCAAGAATATAATTGAATCGATTTGGTGCGAGTGAATAATTATGAAATGCTGCTCCAATCATTAACTTGTCATTGGAGTTTCCAGCCATCAAAGGCATCCAGTGCATATTTGTTTCATCCCACCAATTGTAACCATTTAAGAAACTCAACTTGAATGGCTCATACTTTTTTAGAAATCCGTCAGCTCTCCAGAGATTGTTTTGGCGTGATAATTCAGGAACCACTCTCAATGGATCAATCATTATTTGGTCACCATCACCTTTGAATACAAAATTCGTTTTTAGCTCTCCAGGCTTCGTCCATTTCATTTCGATAATTTCCTCGCCCTTCATTAAAGCAACGGGCATTGGTCCTTTTACTGGACCAACATTGTTCACCGTAACTTCGATTCCATTTTCTGTCGATTTTACCCGTCCAAGCCTCGCTTCAAGTCTCTCTGTTGTTTCAATAAGCTGATGGAAAACCCAGCTTAAATCCTCTCCAGTAGTTTCTTGAAATATTCTTTCTAGATCATCCGGTTGAGGATGTTTGAATTCGAATGCATCATAATAAGCATGCATTGCTTCGTCAAATTTTTCGTCTCCTAAATAATTACGTAAATAGTCAAAAACAAGTCCTGTTTTTTGATACATTACCACCCCGTAGTTGAAGCTTCCAAAACAGGCAGAATGTGTCTCTATAGGTTGGTCTTGTCCAGTGGATTGAGAAATCCTATACAATAGATCGTTTTGGTCATGATAGTCTAATCCGTGAAAATCAAAGAATGGAATCGTTTCGGCTAAGGTTTTATTATCAGGATATTTCGTCATAAAATAACGAACTTCATTTAAAGTGTTCATCCCTTCATCCATCCATCCATGAACGCGTTCATTAGATCCCAGTATCCCATAAAACCAGTTATGACCAACCTCATGAACGATTACAGTCTCAAGGCCTTGAGCACTGCCAGCATTTCCAATTACGGTTACATTCGGGTATTCCATTCCTCCTCCAGCACTTATCGTTCCGTCAACGGCCGTTACCTGGTTATAAGGGTAGTCTCCATTCCACTTCGAATAATGATATGTACCATCATTAATATATTCTATTGCCTTTTGCCACAATTCAATATTGTGCGGAACAAACATCGCCCACGAAGTAACTTTTCTGCCACTATGTGGTAATTCCACCTCTCCTTTTAGTACATCATATCTTTTGTCAGCAAACCATGCAAAATCGTGAACATTTGACTGCGTGTATAGAATCGTCTTTTTCTCTTGACTTGATTCAGGAAAAGGAGTATTACTTCTTCGATTTATCTTCTTACCCGTATTTAAAGATGCTACTTTTGCTTCTGTATCCTTTGCTTTCTGATTCAAAAATTCCATTTCACTGACTGTCTGAAGGTCTCCAGTGGCGCCAACAACATAGTTTTTTGGCAGTGTAATACTCACTTCAAAAGATCCGTATTCAGAATAGAATTCTCCTTGTGTTAAATAAGGCATTTCATGCCACCCATCCACATCGTAAACCGCTGGTTTGGGATACCACTGTGTTATTTGATAAGACTCACCCACATGGCCTAATCTAGAAACCTGACCACTCGGTAATTTAACTTTAAATGGAGTAGATATGGTGTATCGTTCACCCGGCATTAATGGTTTATCAAAACTTAACTTTACTACATCGATAAGCTCAGGGTGATAAGTCCAATCTGCATTCTCATCATTTACTTTAAAATCAAGCGAATCTATATAACCCGTAATTGAATCAGGAGCATTAGTCAAAATCTCATTACCCTGAGCTTTTAATTGTTTGGCCAATTCGGTTTTACCGTCTTTATAAGCGTTCGGCCAAATGTGCACATAAATATATTCAAGTTCGTCCGAGCTGTTGTTGATATATTCGAATGATTCTTGACCTCTCAAAACGTGATTAACATCATCTAGCTCTACATTGATTTTGAAATTAACTTCTTGCTGGAAGTATTCTTGACTGCTAACAAAAGCAGACAGTAGAAGAATAGAGTTGAGAAAAATAAATTTCATTGGGAAAGAATTAATTTGAATGCTAAACTACAAAACACATTGTTTATAATGACAATGTATAACTACGTAGTGAACAAAGTCAACACTCTGAACTTAAAAAAATTAGAAGCTATACACTAGTTTTAATACAGCTATCTAAAAACATTCTAAATAAGAGATTTGAACCCCAAAACCCAAACTAACCCTTATTTTTGCTGTTATATAAAAAGAAATATACTGTAGAACTATGAGCAAAACAGGTACATTTAAATCTTCGATAGGTCGAAAGTTAGCAATGGCGTTATCCGCGCTTTTCCTAATGATATTTTTACTACAACACTTGACGATCAACGTTACAGCTATGTTTAGCCCTGAGACCTTTAATAATTTGTCTCACTTTATGGGGACTAATCCAGTGGTTCAGTTTATCGCTCAACCGATTTTGATTTTCGCAGTTGTTTTCCACTTTGTTATGGGATTCATCTTAGAAGCTCAAAACAGGAGAGCAAGACCAATTAGCTATAAGCGTAATAATGGCGGAGCCAATTCTTCGTGGATGTCAAGAAATATGATCTACTCTGGTCTTGTAATCTTAGCATTTCTTGTGCTACACTTCATTGATTTTTGGTTACCAGAAATGAATTACAAGTATATCCAAGTGAATCCAGAAGACCCAACTCGATATTACGAAGAGTTGTTACACAAATTTGAAAGTCCCATTCGTGTAGGTGCATACATTTTAGCGTTTGTTTTATTGGCATTGCATTTACTTCATGGATTCGGTTCCGCTTTTCAGTCAATGGGTCAGAATAACAAATACATTGATGGTTTAAAGAAATTCGGTGTGATCTACTCTATTCTCGTTCCTTTAGGGTTTATCATTACAGCAGTTGTACTATACATGAACGCACATTAATTTAAGAGACTATGGCAACTTTAGACGCAAAAATTCCAAAAGGTCCATTAAAAGATAAGTGGACAAATCATAAGAATAACATTAATCTTGTAAACCCTGCCAACAAACGTCTTATCGATGTTATTGTTGTGGGAACAGGATTAGCAGGAGGATCAGCTGCAGCAACTCTAGCTGAGCTTGGTTATAATGTAAAAGCATTTTGTTTTCAAGATTCACCTCGTCGTGCTCACTCGATTGCGGCACAAGGTGGAATTAACGCTGCAAAGAACTATCAAGGTGATGGTGACTCAGTTTATCGTTTGTTTTACGATACTGTAAAAGGTGGTGATTACAGATCAAGAGAAGGCAACGTATACCGACTTGCTGAAGTATCAGCCAATATTATTGACCAATGTGTAGCGCAAGGTGTTCCTTTCGCAAGAGAATATGGTGGTCTTTTAGACAACCGTTCTTTTGGTGGGGTTCTTGTTTCAAGAACATTCTACGCCAAAGGTCAAACAGGACAACAATTATTGCTAGGTGCTTACTCTGCAATGAATCGTCAGATTGGTCGTGGAAAGATCAAAATGTACAACCGTCATGAGATGATGGATGTAGTTAAAGTTGATGGAAAAGCGAGAGGTATTATCGCAAGAAACTTGGTGACAGGTGAAATTGAACGTCATGGAGCTCATGCTGTAGTAGTTGGTTCAGGAGGTTATGGTAACGTATTCTTCTTATCAACGAATGCAATGGGTAGTAATGCGTCTGCGGCGTGGAAAATCCACAAGAAAGGAGCTTTCTTTGCTAATCCTTGCTTTACACAGATACACCCAACATGTATTCCAGTTTCTGGAGAGCTTCAGGCTAAATTAACCTTGATGTCTGAGTCACTTCGTAATGATGGACGAATTTGGGTTCCTAAAAAGAAAGAAGATGTTGAAGCAATCCGCGCAGGAAAGCTACGACCTACACAAATATCAGAAGAGGATAGAGACTATTACTTGGAGCGACGTTATCCAGCATTTGGTAACCTAGTTCCTAGAGATGTTGCTTCAAGAGCAGCTAAGGAGCGTTGTGACGCAGGTTACGGTGTGAACAAAACTGGAGAGGCTGTTTACCTTGATTTTAAGTCGGCTATAATCCGATATGGAAAAGAAGCTGCTCACGTTCAAGGTTTGAACGAAAATGATGATGCAGTTGTCCAAAAACTGGGTAAAGAAGTCGTTGCTAACAAGTATGGTAACTTATTCCAAATGTATGAGAAAATCGTTGATGAGAATCCTTATGAGACTCCAATGATGATCTATCCAGCGGTACATTACACAATGGGAGGAATTTGGGTTGATTATAATTTAATGACAACGGTTCCTGGATTGTATGCAATTGGTGAAGCTAACTTCTCAGATCACGGTGCGAACAGACTTGGGGCGTCTGCCCTAATGCAAGGGTTAGCTGATGGATACTTCGTACTTCCTTACACAATTGGTGATTATTTGTCACATGACATTAGAACTGGTGCTATTCCAACGGACACTAAGGAGTTTGAAGAAGCAGAAAAAGAAGTTACTGATCGATTAGAACTTTTGATCAACAATAACGGTACAAAGCCAGTAGATCATTTCCATAAACGTCTTGGTAAGATTATGTGGAATAAATGTGGAATGGCTAGGAA
The DNA here is from genome assembly GCA_965659845.1 of Brumimicrobium sp. GTDB lineage: Bacteria > Bacteroidota > Bacteroidia > Flavobacteriales_D > Crocinitomicaceae > Brumimicrobium. The sequence goes on along the minus strand of CBFHXS010000006.1, from coordinate 45,456 downwards.
CGAAAAGGATTTGAAATCTGCAATTGATGAGATCAAAGCCTTACGTGAAGAGTTCTGGAAAGATGTTCGTGTACCTGGTACTCGAAACGAATTCAATGAAGAACTCGCAAAGGCAGGACGTGTAGCTGATTTCCTTGAATTAGGAGAGCTATTCGCAAAAGATGCTTTAGAAAGAACTGAATCATGCGGTGGCCACTTTAGAGAAGAGTCTCAAACTGAAGAAGGGGAAGCTAAACGTGATGATGAAAACTTTAAGTATGTTTCTGCCTGGGAATACAAGGGAGAGCCGAGTGAAGCTGTTCTTCATAAGGAAGACCTCGTTTACGAAAACATTGAACTAAAAACGAGAAGTTACAAATAAAGAACATTATACAGAGTACTAATTAAACTCTGATAACTACAAAATATTGATGCTATGAATTTGACTTTAAAAATATGGCGACAAAAGGATGCTAACTCGAAAGGAAAAATGGTTGATTACCAAATCAGTGAAATCACTGGTGATATGTCATTCCTTGAGATGTTAGATGTTCTGAATAACCAACTGATTGAAAAAGGTGAAGAGCCTGTTGCTTTTGATCATGATTGTAGAGAAGGTATCTGCGGAATGTGCTCCCTTTATATCAATGGTGAGGCTCACGGACCTGACAGAGCTGTTACAACATGTCAATTGCACATGCGTAAATTCAAGGATGGGGACACAATTTACATTGAACCATTTAGAGCAAAAGCTTTTCCAGTTGTAAAAGATTTAGCAGTAGACAGAAGTGCTTTTGACCGTATACAACATGCTGGAGGGTACGTTTCTGTAAATACATCAGGAAATACTCAAGATGCGAACTCTATACCTGTTCAGAAAGAAAATGCAGATATGGCATTTGACGCAGCAACTTGTATTGGATGTGGTGCTTGTGTTGCAACTTGTAAAAATAGTTCGGCCATGTTATTTGTCGGTGCTAAAGTATCTCAGTATGCTCTTCTTCCACAAGGTGAAGTGGAAGCTCAAACAAGAGTGCAGAATATGGTTAAACAAATGGATGCTGAAGGATTCGGTAACTGTTCAAACACTGGAGCATGTGAAGTAGAATGTCCTAAAGGTATTTCTCTTGAAAATATCGCTAGAATGAACAGAGAATATTTGAAAGCTACAACGAGCACTAAAGATTAATTTCACTAGTAATATTCATTCTAAAAGACAGGCTTTCGCCTGTCTTTTTTATTTTTACAAAAAAAACAATGAAAAAATTAATATCCCTATTTATTTTGAGTGCTATCCTCTTGAGTTGTGGGACATCTAACAACGTAGTTAATAATGGACTATTCCAAAAACGTAAATACAATGCTGGTTGGTTCTTTAAAAAGAAGAATGGTATTAAGAAAAAGTCGGCGAATGAAGAAAATCTCGCCTTTGAAGAGCAAAGATCTAGCGTAGAACCTTCCAAGAAAGAAATTGTTTACACCAATAATTCTAGGACATCTACGCCAACAGTAAAAATTAAGAAGAATGGGAAGAGTAATGATTTATCTGCTATTCGAACAAATGAGAAGAAGAAAGATAAGAAGAAGGGTAGTCGCACTTCTGTGAAAAAGCAGAATTTAAAAACCACCGAGGCTAGTGAAAAGCAAAACTTGGCACTCAACACTTTTGAAGTGCAAACAAATGAATCGAATAAAACAATAAGCAAGGTGAATCATTCGAATAGTAGTTCAAGTGGTTTGGAATTGATTTTATTAGTTCTCTTAGCTATTATTCTACCACCTTTGGCCGTATACCTGTTTCAAGAAGGGTCATCGATTTTCATAATCGATTTAATATTATTTCTTATCGGTTGGAGTAGTCTTTGGTTCTTCAATTTAGGTGGACTTGCAGCATTAGCTGCTGTTGTTATTGCTTTACTTGTTGTTTTTGGTATTATTTAGAGATTTTCTAAGTCTATAAAAAAGGTTGTTCAAAAGAACAACCTTTTTTATTTGTCAGATTTATACATCGGTAGTGATAAAAAGAAAGTTGTACCCTCTCCTTCTTTAGAGTCAAACCAAATCTCCCCATTGTGATTATGAACGATCTGCTTAACCATAGCCAGTCCCAGACCCGCACCCGTACTCTTTGTTGTAAAGTTCGGTACAAAGATCTTTTTCTGAAGGTCTTTTGGGATTCCCTGACCATTGTCCTGGATTTTAATCAAATAGTTCTGACCATCCGCAACTAAGTCAATATATATTGAAGTATCCGTCTCCTCAGGAGTTGCTTGAATTGCATTTTTCACAAGATTATTAAAAACCCTAATCATTAGGTCTTTATCAGCGAACACGAATGCCTCATTCAGATTACATGTTAATGTTAAATGAACTTCTGTTGATGTGTATAAGTCCATAATATTATTCAATACAGGCAGCAAGTCCATTGCTTCCTCATTCGCCTTAGGCATTTTCGCAAAATTAGAAAACTCGTTAGCAATTTTAGTCAATGCATCAATTTGCTCAACAAGTGAATTGGCAATTTTGCTAATTTTCTCTTTGGCCTTCGGATCATCCGGTGAAAATGCACGCTGAAAATGCTGTAAACTCAATTTCATTGGAGTTAATGGATTTTTAATTTCATGAGCTACTTGTTTGGCCATCTCCCTCCATGCCGTTTCTCTTTCACTCCTTGCCAACTGCATTGCTTTCAACTCAAGTTCTTTGAGCTTTGAGTTATAATCCTTTACCAAAGCACCTATCTCATCCTCACCCTTGTAATCTATTGGCTGATTAGACTTTCCGAGCTCTACCTTCTTAAAACTTTCCTGAATCAATCGAAGTGGAGTGGTTATCCAACCCGCCACAAATATTGCAATGACAACAGTTACCACTAGGAGTAGTACTGCTATATTAATAATAGCAACTATAAATTCATTCAACTGGTTTTCGAACTCATTCTGTTTGGCAAAATGTTGAAGATTTAAATAGCCTAACAACTTACCATCTTTATTTCTAAAAGGTGCGTAAGCTGACAAATATGAAAGTCTTCCGATCTTTTCCTTATGAATAAATTGACTCCTTTTATTCATCTCCACTTCAATGAATGCCTTAGGATTCATATGTTCTCCATTGATACCTGTTTCATATAGTTTGGGTTGCGAAGTAGCTAAAAGCTCACCATCTGAAGCATACAAATTAATATCTGTTACAAAGACATCCGAAAACTTCTTTAAGATATAATTCATATAATCACCAAGTATTAAGGGATCAAGCGAATCCTTATCTTCAAGTTTATGTGAAACCTCCGTTTCTACTGACTGTACTTTTTCCTTTAAATTATCATAGGTATAAGTATTATACTGACGCTCCACATTATTTCCGGCTATAATAGCAAATATCAAAAAGGACATGGCTACAATACCAATTAAGACCATTTGAATTTTCGTACTTAATGAAATTGTAAACGTAATATCAGCAGAAACTAATCGACCGAATATGGTAATAGCAGTTATGAAAAGTCCGAAGAATAAAAACAGATACGAAAAAGTAGTCAATTTCTCAATCCACCTCTTCTCCGGTTTTGAAATCACTACAACCTGATCCTCTCCTTGAGTGTATACGTAATGACTAACATCATTAACAGTTTGAAATCCAGACTTACCTTCAAAGTGATCATAAAAAGACTCCAAACGACTAGGATAGTCGAAACCTCCAAAATTCATAATCAATTGACCGCCCGAATACCTGGCAATAGAATACTCTTCCAAGTCCTCTAGAGCATAAGACTTTTCATTCATTAGTAACCTAGGAAATCCAATCTGTTCTGGTATTTTCTTGGAGCGAAACACTATATAGAGTAACAAATTAGTCGAATCATTTATTTCAACTTCCTCAAGCGCGATGTAACTCATTCTATCCAAATAATCCTTGATATAAAATAAATTCTCCGTTATACTTGAAGGTTGGCTATGCTCTTGAATAACATTGTCGAGTTCCTTTTTAGATTTTGATTGATTCCTTAAAGATGTAACATACGAAGATCCGTCTTCCCTAAAAAAGAAATACTGCATTTCATACCTCTCCCAATATGTCCCAAAACAGCATTTTTCGAATTGCATAAAGAACTTTTGTGAACTAAGAGTTCCCGCTTCTTTTATAAGATTCTTGAAATCATCGTTCACTATTAGCTTCTGAATCGTTGTCATGTATTCAATTTCCATAGAAGGATCTTGATCGGTAATCAACTGATTTGCGTATAAATCTCTTTTTTGATGTTCGTTGAATTGATTGTTTTCGAATAGAATAAACGCTCCATAAAAACTAACCACAACTAATACTAACACTTGATACTTAAGTTGTTTTAGATTAAGCCCTTTAGAATGGATATACAAAAGAAGAGCATTGAGCAATATTGGCCAAAACGCGTTATAAATATTCTTCTGAAAAAAGAATATTTCAAGAAAGAAATAAACAACTGCTGAAATAAACCAAAGCAAAGCTACTGTGGTTAAACGAAATTGAGATGAGATGAACTGTTTGACAATTCTATGCGCAAACAAGAAATAAACTAAAAACAGTCCTGAAATAATAAGAAGTGCTAGAATAGAATAAATGCTTAATGAAAAAACTTCGTCAATCACAAGAGATATGGAGCTATTGAGAACAAGAGATTCAAACAAAGAGCTTATAAAATATGATAAAGGGAATAATGAGAGGTACAACAGCACCAGCACGACCTTGTTTTTGACACCTCTCAAGTGATAAAGTATCCACCAGGCTGCAACAAAGACACAAGCCATTGATAATAATAAACTACCAAAACTTGGGAAAATCTTACTCGTTGCAAAAAGGTTGGGGTTGAATAATTGAAACTCACTGAACAATCTTATCCAACTGTACTCGACAGAAAGATATCTAAGTAAAAGAAGTAGAAATGGAAAACCAACAATAACAATTCTTTTCCTCTTGCTGTAAGCTAAAAGTATGAATGTAATAGACGTCAATAGCGCTACTAAACCGAGTAGGTACAAGCTATAAATCAACAACTGACTTGACTCGGTAATCATTCTTTTAGAACTAACCTTAACATAAAAAACTGGCGCGCTATTCTCCTTTAGAACTAGCGGCTCATAAGTGTTCTTCTTCGCTACAGAAAATGAAATATGATGACCGTGATTAAAGTGTTCTGTTAAACTATTTGATAGGTCTTGGTTTTCATAATAAAAATTATTTTTAAGCTTTGTACTTATTACCAACTTAAGGTCATACACGGTAATAAATTCTATTAAATAAAAACCATTAGATAGTCGAGCGGCAAAAAGCGTATCAGAATCATACGACTTCACAACTAACTCTTTTACTGGAACACTATTATTATTCCAGAAAACAAGTGAGTCGCTTTCGTAAAGATTTATTGCAAAGTCACTTTCAATTAAGAGTTGATTTTCCCAGAGTTCGCTTATTTTAGACTCTGCAATTAGAGGCTTAATATAATCCCTAAAATTTCTTTGTTTGGTATGTAGTTGATTTACTTCCTCTTCAAAATGAGCTAATTCAGCTTTCGCATCGGTTGCATAAAGTACATTGTATAAACCCCAAGAAAAAAATGTACTCACTAAAGAGATCATTAGCCAAATGAAATATTTTTTCTTGAGGGCTCGCTTCATATGCTAAAAGTAATCATTTCACGGCTTATGCTGGGGAAGAGATGGCTCTAGTGCATTTAACAACCTTTTAAAATCACTTTCAGAACGACTATCATTATGATAAATGAAGTCAGCTTTCGTTTCGTGAGGCGATAAGTATTTGTCATAACAGGGCACCACATGATTGTCCCACTGATATATTATTTCATCGCGGGAGTACCCCCTAGACTCTTGGTCACGATATATCCTTCTATCCAATTGTATAGATGGATCTACATCGACAAAAATGCCAAAATCCAACATGGACCTCACATTCTCATACTCAAACACGAATAATCCTTCGACGATGATTAACTCAGAAGGTTCAATCGTAATTAATACGTGCTTATGGCTCGCATTGAATTGATATTCAAAAACTTCTATTGGCTCACCACTTACCAACTGCTTTAAGTCGCTTTCCAAACGATCCTGATCTAATGCCGTTGGGAGATCAAAGTTTACTTTCCCTTGTTCATCTCTACTTTGTTGATGAATAGGCTTATAATAATTATCCATAGAAAAAACCGATGGATCATATTCATGATAATATTCAGCCAAACGATTCAATAGGGTCGTTTTTCCAGACCCGCTCCCACCACAAATTCCTATAACCGTCATACTATGCTTCCTCTATTATAGCTTTTCAAAAGTAATTATCTCATTATTAGGTAAAACTCCCTTTTCGATGCTGTACCAGGTTCCAGAGAATTGATATACAAATGTAGTGGAATTATTATCTACTTGCTTAGAACTTGGATTATTTCGAAGAGATTCTATTGATGCAGGTTCTAATTCAATTTTTGTGATTTCATTTTTATCGTAAAGTAAACAAGCACTTTTACCTTCAATACTGCTACAAAAAGTAACATTTTTTCCTTCTCTTGAAACACCAATCGTTGCATTATACTTTCTCGATTCATTAGCCAAATTTGAAGTTAGCCCCAACTTACTTATTTCGCCAGCCTCGTTCGCTCCATATACCACCATTGACTGTGTTGATGCATCATTAATGACATAATAATACTTATTATTCACGTATACTGGAATACCTTGCACCTCTCTAGGCTCTAATTGCTCAGAGTTGTTGTAATATCTACCTTCATTGGAATAAATCTTTTGAGTTGATGGTATCGGAGTGAATTCAGGAATAGAGTAATTATATGCATTTTGAGGACTAGCTTTTGCATCAATAGGAATGAAGTTAATCCTATGACTATTTGCTTGAAACGTATATCTCGCGAAATAAATTGCTTCATTATCAGAGCCTGCAAAGAGGATTGGACCCTCCTTACCTTCTTTAATTAGGTCAGGGTGTGACTCAGGAGCTTTCCAATGATATACCCTGTTATTGTGATGAGTAATGCTTACGAAGAAATTTTCGATGATATCCTTATTCGAAACGGGTAATGAAAGATGAAAGACCAGAGCATTTGGGGTGTTTACAACATTCTCGATACTCACTTCATCTGGTGTGCGATAACCATATTCTCTGATAATTCTTAGCACATCAAGTTTTGTTGGAGTAACGCTACCACTTTGATTGATCTGATTGTATCGAATAGAGTTATTAACCGGAACTAAGTCATCCACATAATAAATGTAGTCTGAATTTGATGATTGAATTAAATAGGAAGACGCACTCTTTGGATAAATCAACTTTCTCCACCTTACTTCACCCTCTTGATTTAAAAGCGTTAACTCTTTAAAGTCTACTTTACCCTTAGGGTCTTCTGCCACGACAAGTACTCCATTCCATTCTACAAGTTCCTGAAAAGCTAGTTTATCCCGTTTTAATTCAATTTGTCCGAGTGTAAACTCAGCCGTCAACAATACTACTAAAATCAAAAATCGATTCATTATTGGATGTTTTTAAATCTCTAAATTAAGAGTTTCAATCAATATGAATACCATCGAATCAAAAATCAAAAGGTTACAGGTAACTCAAGAATAAACAACAAAGTTAATGGGAGAACTGTTAAACTATCAGCCTTTTAAACTTAGGAATACTAGAATGAAAGAAACAATATTTTAAATATAAGATAATAAGCGATATATTTATCAAAAATCCTCACTATGAAAACAACACTACTTTTAATTATCGGCATCTCTTTTTCTTTAATGTCTGCGTATGAGGACAGGACGGAAATCAGTATTGGCGATAAGCTTCCTATGGCTGATCAAAAACTTAAAAACGTTGACAAATCCAGGGAAACATTATCCAGTTACGCTAAAGATCGTGGTCTTCTTGTGGTATTCTCTTGTAATACTTGTCCCTTTGTGATTGGAAATGACAGCTTCGAAGGTTGGGAGCAGGATTATGAAAAAATTAAGAAACACGCCAACAAAAACAACGTAGGTTTCGTCTTAATTAATAGTAACGAAGCCAAAAGAAAAAAAGGAGATAGTTTCAATGATATGATTGAGCGTGCAGAAGAATATAATTATACAATGCCTTATTTGTATGATAAGAATCACGAGGTAGCTGATGCATTTGGCGCTAAAACGACACCTCATGTATTTTTATTTGACGCGTCTTTATCCCTAATATACAAAGGATCCATCGATGATTCGTACAAGCCTGAAGTAAAAAAAGAAAACGCTTCGCCCTTTTTAATCAATGCTCTCCTGAACGATGCTACAGGAGGAACTATAAAACCTAATTCTACTTCACCTAAAGGATGTAGTATTAAACGTAAAAGCTAAATTAAAACCATGATTAAACTAAAGTACAACTTAGCGATTGTAGTATTTTTATTTACTTCAATTGTATTTGCCCAACAAGGAGATGGAGGTTCTCCGAACGGATTTTCTTATGTGCTAAGAAAACAAAAATCTATAGATGTTAAAACATTCGCTCAACCCGATATTGCTCAACTTAGAGCTGAAGACAAGATCAATGACAGTCTTCAAACCGGGCCTTGGCGCTTTGGTTTCAACAACGAAACAGCATTAGATTTAAATAATTCAGGTTCTTGGTTTACAAATTCGAATGGAGACCAAATTTGGTTGTTAAAGATTGTTGCTGATCAAGCAAAGACAATTAACTTATCGTTTGTTAACACTGAAATCCCTGAAGGAAATGAATTATATGTTTTTAACGAGGATAAATCTTTTATTCTTGGAAAATTTTCTCAAAACCACATTTACAAAGGGCAGTTAGGAACTGAATTAGTTCCTGGGCAAGTTGTATATGTTGAATATTTTGTTCCCGTGGAAAATGGTGATAACATTGGAAATGTTGAGGTTTCAAGAGTAACGCACGGTTACAGAACAGCGACTGAGTATCAAGAGAAAGCGTTTGGGTCTTCAGGAAATTGTAACATGAACGTAAATTGTCCTGATGGTGCAGATTGGACGAACCAAATAAACAGTGCTGTAATGCTTGTTTCAGGTTCAAATGGATTTTGTTCCGGTGCACTTATTAACAATACACTTAACGATGGAACTCCTTATGTTCTTACTGCGAATCATTGTTATTCAAATCCGACGAACTGGATTTTTCGTTTTAAATGGCAATCTGATGTTTGTAATAACCCAAGTTCCTCTCCTGACTTTGAGTCTCTTTCAGGTGCAACATTGAGAGCTCGAAGAACACCTTCTGACATGTGTCTTGTTGAAATTACGGGAGGGCTTAGCAATGGAACAGTTCCTCAGTCTCACACTCCTTATTTTTCAGGATGGAACAATTCGAATACGGCTCCAAGTTCGACAGTAAGTATTCATCATCCCGCGGGAGATATTAAAAAGATTTCATTTGATGATGATCCTTCATCTCCTATTCAAGCAATGGGGTCGACTGAACCAAATTCTAGTTGGGAAGTTCAATGGGATAGAAATACAACAACTGAAGGAGGATCGTCAGGATCCCCTTTATATGATCAAGACAAAAGAATTATCGGTCAGCTTTGGGGCGGAGGTGCCTCTTGCGCTAACTTAAATGCACCAGATTATTATGGTAGAGTACATAACTCATGGAATCCAAATGGCTCTGCAAATGATGAGCAATTGGAACACTGGTTAGATCCCAATAGTTCTGGAGCAGAGGCAATAGACGGATATGACCCTTATTCAAACCCACTCGATTATGATGCTGGTGTAACTCAAATAAATGGAGCTGACGGAACAATATGTGGGGAGGCAGCTTATCCTGAGGTGACAATTAGAAACAATGGACAACAGACATTAACGTCGCTTGACATTGAGTATTCCTACAATGGGACTCCACAAACTATTAACTGGACAGGAAACTTGACTAGTTTACAAACGGAGACAGTATCTCTACCATATTTCGGTGCTCAGAATGGCAACAATACGCTGGATATTACTTTATCTAACCCCAATGGGCAATTGGATCAAGACGCGAGTAACAACGTACTTGGATCATCATTTACTGCCGTGATTGAAGGGGAGATTATAATAATGGATCTTATTTTAGATTGTTACGCGGATGAAATTTCTTGGAGGGTAGAAGATACTCAAGGAGACGTATTGTACTCTGGAAGTGGTTACGAAAACCCAGGAAATGCTACATTACCAATTAATGAATCTTTCTGCTTACTTGAAGGATGCTATGATTTAATAATTGATGATTCCTATGGCGATGGATTGAATGGTAGTATAGAAAACCAGTGTGATTTTGATGGAAGCATGGAGCTTACAAGATTAACAAATGGTGCACTTTTAGCTGAACTAACTGAGGCTAATTCAAACTTTGGTTCATCGATCACTTTCGATTTTTGCGCTGAAAATACAGCTTCCATAAATGAGTTTTCTAATGATAAGGTAACAGTATATCCAAACCCATCAGAAGGAATGTTCACAGTAGATGTTTCGTTCTCAGGAATTAAAACAATTGATGTAACTGATCTTGCTGGAAAAGTAATTGAAAAAGTTTCGACTTCAGATAACTCTGTTACGTTTAATGAGGACAAAATTTCATCTGGTGTTTATCTTGTATCCGTTTCTACGGATTCAGGAAATGTTACTAAGAAATTGATTATTAAATAATCGTAAACAATAAGCTTGAAAATTTAAAGGCCGCTCGATGAGCGGCCTTTTTTTATTTTAGAATACGTTCATCTACCACCTCGTTTTTATTCGCTAACTGACCACAAGCTGCATCTATATCTTTACCCCTGCTTCGTCGCACGTTCACAATGATATTTCTTTGCTCGAGGAAAGCAGCGAATCGGTCAACTTTTTTCATATCGGCTTGTTGGAACTCGCCATCATCAATAGGATTGTATTCTATGATGTTTACTTTGCACGGAATTACCTTACAAAATTCAGCAAGTTCTCTAGCATCATCTAGTTCGTCATTAAAATCTCTAAAAATGATGTATTCATACGTTACCCTTGTTCCAGTTTTACTATGGAAATACCTTAAAGAATCAGCCAGAGCCTCCAAATTATTAGTCTCATTAATACTCATGATCTTGTCACGCTTTAGATCATTTGCAGCGTGTAAGGATAAAGCTAAATTAAACCGAACCTCATCATCCCCTAGCTTTTTGATTTGCTTTGCAATTCCAGCAGTTGAAACCGTAATTCGTTTAGGAGAAATACCAAGCCCTTCTTCACTGGTGATTTTATCTATACTTTCTAGAACATTCTTATAGTTAAGTAGTGGTTCACCCATACCCATATAAACAATGTTGCTCAAGTTCTTATCATATTTACCCTCTGCCAAGTTCATGAGATGCACTACTTGGTCAACAATTTCGCCAGCTGAAAGATTCTTAAGTAGTTTCAAGCGTCCTGTTGCGCAAAATTCACAAGCTAAACTACAACCCACCTGAGATGATATACAGGCCGTCATTCGAGTTCTCGTAGGAATTAATACTCCCTCTACTACTTTTCCCACTCCAACGTTGAACGCACATTTTATTGTTCTATCAGAACTAACCTGTTGTTCATCGAGAGTGATATGATCAATATGGTAATTAGATTCAAGATATTCTCTTAATGATTTACTGAGATTGGTCATCTCTCCAAAAGACATGGCGTTTTTTTGCCAGAGCCACTCATAGATTTGTTTAGCTCGAAAAGGTTTTTCCCCAGCTTCCACCAACATTTCCTTAAGTTGATCCTTTGAAAGTTTCCGTATATCAATTGTTTCAGTCTTCATGTATTTTACAAAGTTCGATTTAATTTTTAGAAAAGGCAAGTATAAGAGATAGAGAAAAAATCTATTCTTAATGCAAGAATGTGACATACGTCACTTTTCAAATTACGCCTTATTCTTAATTTTGTAAAATGAGCTGGAAAGAAAACAGATTATACAGTATACTAAACGGGACATGTCCGGTTTGCCACGAGGGAAAAGTATTCAAACACAACAAGGTCTTTAATCCAACAAAGTTCGATAAAATGAACGAACGATGTTCAGAATGCGGACACAAGTATGAAATTGAAACTGGTTTTTTCTACGGCGCAATGTACGTCGCCTATGCCCTAACAGTAGCACTTTCTGTAGCTTCTTATGTTATCACATATTTGATCTACAGTGATACACCCTATTGGGTTTATATCATCAATATCTTAGTTGTTTTGGTGGTTATGGCTCCAATAACGTTTAGAGGAGGCAGACTCATCTGGATTAATCTTTTTCACAGCTATAAACCTGATGCAATAGATAAGCACAAAAAGAGAAAAGATGGCTAGTTTTAAAGAAATCATAAAAGGAGATAAACCAGTTCTTATCGATTTTCATGCAACGTGGTGTGGACCTTGCCAAACAATGTCTCCTATAATTGATGAAGTTAAAAAGCACTTCGGCGAAAGCATTCGAATTTTAAAAATCGATGTAGACAAAAACCAACAAGTGGCTGCAAAATACAAAGTCCGCGGTGTACCTACTTTTCTTTTATTTCAAAAAGGTGAAATTCACTGGCGCTCTGCGGGAATGCAAAGCAGAAAAGATTTAATCTCTAAAATAGACAATATACTTTAGTCTACCCCTGAGAAAACTTCTGACCAAAGGCTCTATTATTTGTTGCTATGGTAGTCAAAAATTGAACATAATCTTCAAGGTTCGCTGTTAGCATTTTCTTTTTTGCAATTGTTTTTACTTTACGTTTCATCGTATTTGTTTTAAGTTCGATATTCAGAATTCATATTTCGTGCCAATTATCATGGTTAGTTTTAAATACTGATATAAATACCTTTTTCTATTAGCTTTGTAATATGGATGAAAGCCTTGGTAAAACATATAGCTTAAGTAGTAAAAAACGCATTGATGAGGTCTTTTCTAAGGGCCATAGAATTAAACATTTTCCTTTGATGATGCGGTATTTAGAAACTAAGGATGATTTTTCAGCACCATTTCAAATTGCAATTTCTGTACCGAAGAGAAACTTCAAACAAGCGGTAAAACGGAACCGAATTAAAAGGTTAATCAAGGAGGCTGTAAGAAAGAACAAGTATATAATTGAGGAGAAAGTTCCACAAAATGGGGTGAAATTTATACTTTTCTTAATTTTCAGTGACAAAGAAATGCCAGATTTCCAAAAAGTAAATCAATCGATAGAATCTTTGTTTCAAAAATTACCTTCTCAAAAAGACAATGATTAACTTCGCTATTGCGTTATTAAACAAACGATAAACATATGAGGAACAAATATTTCCTATTTCTTTTCTTACTCTTTTTCTCTTTTGGAACTAGTCTGTCACAATCCAATGGATTCGAGGTAATTAAAAACCTTGAATTGATGGATCATATATACATGACACTGGAAAAGTACTATGTCGATGATCCTAAAACTGGTGAGATCTCTAAAACAGGAATTGACGCTATGTTGCGTGAACTTGATCCGTACACAGTATTCTACCATGAATCAAACATAGAAGATTACCGAATGATGCAAACAGGCCAATACGGAGGAATTGGTGCTTTAATCAGAAAAACAGGAGATTTCGTTATCATAGCAGAGCCATATAAAGATAAACCCGCTCACAAAGCTGGGCTACTAGCTGGAGACAAAATATTATCAATTGATGGCAGGTCTATGGTGGACAAATCATCTGAAGAAGTTTCAAGCGCACTAAAAGGACCAAAAGGCTCTGAAATTCTTATTGAATACAGTAGACCAGGAAAAGGTAAAGGAACTGCAATTGTGAACAGGGATGAAATCAAACTACCTGATGTTCCTTACAGCGGAATGATTGACGATAAAATTGGGTATGCAAAATTGAATTCTTTTACCCAAACAGCTTCAAAAAATGTGAGAAATGCTTTTCTTGGACTACAAGAAAAAGGAATGGAGAAATTTATTCTTGACCTTAGAGGAAATGGAGGGGGATTGTTAATTGAAGCCGTTGATATCGTTAACTTTTTTACTCCAAAGAAACAACTCGTGGTTTCAACGAAAGGAAGAATACTTGATGAGAACAGAAAATACACTACGAGAAATAACCCTATAGACCTTGATATCCCAGTCGTTGTTCTCGTTAATGAAGGGTCAGCTTCGGCTTCAGAGATTGTATCAGGAGCCTTACAAGATCTTGATCGCGCGGTGATTATTGGGAACACTACCTTTGGAAAAGGTTTAGTTCAAAGAACATTTGATCTAAAATATGGATCGAAAATGAAATTAACTGTAGCGAAATACTATACTCCATCTGGAAGGTGTGTTCAAAAACTTGATTACTATCATAAAAAAGATGGTGAAGTAAACGAAGTTCCAGATTCACTAATCAAAGTGTTTAAAACAAAAAATGGAAGAGACGTAATTGATGGAAGAGGGATTGAACCAGATAAGATCATTGAAAAAGAGAAACTTGCTCGACTAACTGCTTTATTGATTGGAAAAAATATCATTTTCGATTTTGCAACTGAGTTTGCGTTAAAAAATGATAGCATTGCATCACCAGCGGATTTCAAATTAAATGAGGAAGCCTATCAAGATTTTAAAAAGACAGTTTTAGCTACAAATTTTGATTATTCTACTGCGACTCAAAAGGAATTGGAGAAAATGATGGAAATAGCTAAAAAGGAAGGATACGATAAAACGATCATTTCAGAGTATGACGCACTTTATGACAAAGTGAAAGCTTCCAAAGAGAAGGACCTTGATTTATTCAAAAATCAAATCATTGAAATTATTGAAAACGAAATCGTTTCGCGATACTACTTTCAAGAAGGAAGAGTGATAAACTCATTCAACCATGATCAAGCGCTCCAGGAAGCCTTGGAAGTTCTCAAGGACATCAAAGAATACAACGAAATTTTAGCTGAGTAAAAGAAGTTCAATGCTCGATAGACTGTTCAAGTACGAGGTACATCAACTCCTTCAGTTTATGGGGCTAGCTGTATTGGCAGTTGGCTTGCCAATGAACAAAGTACTAATGTCTATCGGTACAATTTGGTTAGCGAGCAATTTAGTCTTAAAGACAGACCTTAAAGGTTATTGGAAAAACTGGAAATCCAATTGGATATTTTGGTTCATAGTAGGAGTTCTAATCTTGCATATATTGGGATTGTCGTATACCAATGATTTTCAATATGCCTTTCGCGACATTAATACGAAGCTACCTTTATTTGTCATACCTATAGCTGTGATTGCATTTCCTATTAAAAAATCATGGCTAACATATATCTTTTATTTCTACTTAGCTTCAATCTGTATAACTGTGTCTATTAACCTCTTCTCTGATTGGTCACATCCACAAGCAGATTTCCGCCATGTTTCACTTTTCGGATCTCATATAAGATATACCATTCTTGTAGTGATGGCGATACTCGTGTGTTTTAAACTCATTCAATTAAAAGCTAAACTCCGCTTTCTTTGGTTTATAATTTTAGCTGGGTTACTATTTTATGTATACCAAAGTCAAGTGTTTTCTGGCTATGTTTCCCTTTTTCTCTTGATCATCGCATCAATCATGTACAGCATAATGATGATAAAAAATAAAAGCATAAAATATGCTCTCCTTTCTTTTACAGTTTTATTAGTTGGATTTACTATTTTCCTAGGAATACGTTTTTTTAACACCCCACCAAGACAAAATGACTTTTCAGAACTACCTGAATTAACTCCTCGTGGAAATACTTACATTCATGACACTACCTTCGTATGGTACGAAAACGGTCATCATGTTATGTCCTATATTGCAGAGGATGAATTGAAAAAAGCATGGTCTGAAAAGTCTAATATTGGATATAATGCTAAAGATCATAATGGGCATAAAATAAAGTCTACTTTAATTCGCTACATGAGTTCCAAAGGACTGCGTAAAGATTTAGACGGCATGGAAGAAATGTCAGAAGAAGATATTTCAAACGTAGAGTTAGGATATACGAATATCAATCAACTTTCTCGTTCCCCTTTATCTAGACTTGAAAATCTTAGCAATGACATTAATTTATTTAGACGCACAGGAAACCCTAATGGCAGTAGCATTACAGAAAGATTAGAACACTTTAAAATTGGCTGGGCAATCGTAAGAGACAACTGGTTACTCGGTGTGGGAACAGGAGATGTGCAGTTGACCTTCAATGAATATTACGATAAAACCAAATCAAAACTTGACAAGGATAACTGGAATAGAGCACACAATCAATTCCTAACTTTTTGGATTACATTCGGTATTCCAGGGCTCTTGTTATTTCTTTCATTCTGGGGTTATATGATTTTAAATTCACTAAAAGGAAAATCATTGCTTTCACTTGCCTTTGTATTGATTGCAATTGGCTCATTCATTTCTGAAGATACTCTGGAAACACAGCAAGGTGTGACATTCGTGGCATTTTTCATTGCCGTGAGTTATCTTTCTACTTATAAAGGGAGAACTAACTTGAAGTAATCGGCTCGAATACATATATTAGAGGATTCAATCATTTTTTCATAAAAATATTCACACATGGCAACGGTATTCGAAACACGATTAATAGGAAATATTGGAAAGGACGCAACAGTGAAAACAATGGATCGCGGTGTAATCGCAATAAATTTTCCTGTAGCACACAATAAGAACTGGAGAGATAAAAGAACCAATGAGCCAAGAACAAAAACAACTTGGGTAAATTGTACCATATGGAAGAAAGAAGGTGCGAATATGCGAATTCTTGATTTCTTAAAAAGTGGTGCTCTAGTAGAACTTACAGGAACACCATTCGCGAAAGCTTTTCATCAAGAAGACGGAAGTATTAAGACTGAGATTAGATTGAATATATCAAGAACTAACATACTCCGACCGAGTAAAAACGAAACTAACGAGAAGGGCGAGGCTAATCAGAATGACTTTAATGATGAGGACGCTAATAACAGTCTGGATGACTATACTTTAAATGAGGACGACTTTTAAACAGCATTGCTGTTTGTTTTTACTACTTTATGTTAAAAATTTGCTCATTCGTCGAAGTAAGTTTATATTTGCTCGAAAATTAATACTACTATGAAAAAATACCTTTTAAGCCTAAGTGCTATCGTAATTGGATCTGCTTTATCATTCGGTCAGCAGCAGGAGAGTACTCCCCAAAAAGCTGAAATAAAGAAAACTGAAGCAAAAGCTGTTAAATCTGTTAAAGTAAAAAGCATTAAAAAGGCAGAGAAAATTAACTCAACTGATGTCAAAGTAATTCAAGCTAAAGCTGTTAATCGCAAAAAAACAGCTAAAGTCGAAGAGCAAAAAGAAGATTAATACTAATCAATTTAATTTTAAAAGATGAATAAATTATACAATTACGCCTTGGGGGTAGTGTCTTTGTTGACGATTACCATATCAAGTGCAAATGCGCAATCTTGCGATACGTTAAGAAATTATGATGCAACCCAGGGTTTATCTATAATTACTGGAGTTGAAGGTTTTATTCCAGGTCATGAGATCATCACTCCAGATGAGGTTCTATTTTGGGCAGAGCCATTCACCGTTGCTGCGTCAACAAATGTGGTGTCGTTCAGGTTTGCTGTTGACATCGTTGATGATGCCGGTGGTTCAATCACTTTAAACATATGGGATGAAGTTGCTGGTAACCCAGGAACGGTAATTGCAACTGAGACAATCAATTTAGCAGATATAGATGCAGGTTTTTTCAATACCTTTGAATTTGCAACTCCTGTAAATATTCCTGCAGGTAATTTTTATGCTGGGTTCGGAATGGAGTACAGTAATTTCCCAGCGAATCAAATCTCTATAATTTCACAGCAAGTTACAACAGGAACGTTGAAAATGTTTGATAATAATGGTGGTTGGCAAGATGCTAGTGCTGTTTATACTTTTGGCAACCCTCCTGTATCTGCTCAATTATCTACAGCCTTAGATGTGTTAACTACTAATGGTACAGTGCCTACACCTGATTTCACAATACTACCAGCTACTGGGGAGGTTTGTGCAAGCGGAAGCTTTCAGGTTGATGGGACTTTAACCACTGGTGATGTTGACGCATACAATTGGGCATTAGCTGATAACCCTTTTACACAAATTTATGTTGAGGAAACAGGACAAACAGCAACAATATCTCCAACTGTTTCTCCATCTACTCAAGCCATTTACCTTTTGGCAGATGGAGCATGTGTGACAGAGGTTGTAGGTTATTTAGTCGATGTTTATGACGATGTATCTGCATCTGTTGGGACAACATCGCCAACATGTGGAAATAACAATGGCGTAATTAACGTTACTGCCGCTGCTGGTGGTGATGGAACATATACATATGAAATTACTGATGGCGGTGGAAACACAACTACTCAAGGAAATGGTTCTTTCACAGCATTAGCTCCTGGAACGTACGATGTGGCCGTTACAACAGCTGGTGGTGGATGTGAATTTACTCAAACAGTAACATTGACAGCTATCCCTCCAGAGACTATTACAGCAGCTGCAGATGAAACAATTTGTAGCGGTGCTTCGGTTAACCTTACTGCTACAGGAACTGGTTCTATACAGTGGTTTGATGGTGGAGGAAACCTAGTAGGTTCAGGATCTCCCTTATCTGTTTCTCCGACGACAACAACTACTTATGATGCAGTTCTAACTGATGCTAACGGTTGTACAGACACAGATCAACTGCAAGTAACAGTAAACCCTGTTAACGATGCAACATTTACTTACTCTTCAAATACAATCTGCTTAGGTGGGGCTAATGAAGTACCTACAATTAATGGTACAGGGACGTTTACGTCTACACCTGCTGGTCTCGTTTTTGCAGATGCTTCGACTGGAGAAATTGATATTGCGGGTAGTGCTGCGAATACATATGATGTAACGTTTACTACAACTGGAACTTGCGGTGAAGTTGAAACACAAACCATCACATTAACTACAGCTCCTGACGCTTCTTTTTCTTACAGTTCAACTGAATACTGTGCTGAAGTTGGAGTTGAATCACCAACTTTTCCTTCAGGGTCGAGCGCAGGTACATTCACAGCAACACCAGCTGGACTATCTCTGAATGGTACAAATGGGGAAATAACTCTTGATGCAAGTAATGGGAATACATATACTATTACAAATACAATTCCTGCATCAGGTTCTTGTTCTATTGCAACTGCTACTACGACTGTAACTATCAATTCTCTTCCAGCAGTAGATGGTGGTGGAGACGAAAATGTTTGTGCAGGAACTCAGGTTACCTTAACTGCGACTGGAGCAGATACTTATTCTTGGACAGGATCGATTACTCAGGGGAATGCATTTACTCCATCTGTTGGGACTACAACCTATACGGTGACTGGAACAGATGCGAATAACTGTGAGAATACTGATGACGTTATCGTTACAGTTGATGAAGAGCCTGTATTAGATGCAGGAACTGATCAAGAAGTTTGTGATGGTGAAGAAGTTACGCTAACGGCAACAAACTCTGCAGGAACAGTTGCATGGAATAACAGTGTTTCTGATGGTATGCCTTTCACTCCAACAGCAACATCAACATACACCGCGACCGCAACAAATGGAGCTTGTTCTGTTACCGACGATGTACTGGTAACCGTGAATGCATTACCTTCTGTAACTGCAGGGGCAGATCAAACTACGTGTGAAAATTACGATCCAATCACATTATCTGGAACACCAATAGGTGGAACATTTTCTGGAACTGGTGTCACTGGAGCTGAATTTGATCCAAGTACTGCAGGTATTGGAACTCACGTCATAACATACACTTACCAAGATGGTAACGGTTGTGAAAATTCAGCAACACAAACTTTCACAGTTGAAGGATGTGCATCGATAGAAGAAAATGCATTGGAGGCTATTGTTATTGCTCCAAACCCTGCGACTTCTCATGTGAACATCAAAATAAACTCAAATGAACTAAGAAATGTTCAATTAATGAGCGCTACAGGACAATTAATAGATGCTAAAGTAGTTATTGAAACTGCTCAAACAAGAGTTTACCTAAACAATGTGTCTAAAGGAACTTACTTCCTTCAGATCAACACTGTAAATGGTCAAACGACTAAAAAATTGATTGTTCAATAATATAACTAAATATAATATCATTAAGCAGCTCTTTCGGGGGCTGCTTTTTTTATGTTCCTTTAAGAATAATGCAGAAAAAAAGGTTTTACTATGTTTTAGCCATTCAGTACCTCGGGTTTAGGTATCACGGTTGGCAAAATCAACCCAATGTGATTACCGTTGAAGGTATGTTTCGTAAAACGATCAGATACGTACTCAACGATCCAGAAGCCAAGGTACTTGCAAGTGGAAGAACTGATGCTAAGGTTTCAGCAAATAAAACCTACGTTGAACTTTTTACTTACGAACCAATCCTGAATATTGAAGTGTTTTTAGGCACCTTCAATTTTAACCTGCCGTCAGACATTCGAATACTTGAAGTTTATGAAACAAATGAAAGCTTTAACATCATTCAATCTCCCAAATTAAAAACTTACCATTATTATTTTGCATTCGGAGAAAAATTTCATCCATTTTGCGCTTCACTCATGTGCCATTTGCATGGTTCCTTGAATATTGAACTAATGCAAAAAGCCGCTCGGCTTTTTGAAGGAAAGAAGGATTTTTTTTCATACACATTCCAACCCAAGGAAAACACAATAACCGTTTCCAAAATTGAACATTGCTCTATCGAACTTAATACTAAATTGACTGCTTCTTTTTTCCCGGAAAAATCATATGTCATGATCGTCAAAGGTGAGGGATTTAAAAGGAATCAAATTCGACTGATGATGGGTGCATTAATTGACCTAGGCAGAAATAAGATTACATTGGATGAATTTAAACAGTCTTTAAACGGAAAAAACAAGATTGTACTCGAACACATTGCTCCCGGATCTGGATTAATACTTGAAGACGTCGAAATCTTCGACAAATGATTTTTTTCAAAGGATTAATATCCATATATTTGCGACTAAATTCGGTTTTAACATGAAAAATATACTACTACTAACTCTATTTATTTTATTTGTTTCTATCTCTTCGCATGCTCAAAAAGAACAAACTGTAACTGAAATAAAGAAGGTTGAAGTATCGCAGAAAAAAGCAGCCAAGCTAAAAGCGGCAAAACGAGTTGTCAAAGTCCCTGTTCATAGAAAAGCAGCAGTGAAATCGATACGGAAAGAAGAATTTTTAAAGAGAGAAATAAACTAACCTCATCTAAATAAATTGAATCATGAATTATTTTAATATACTACTATCTGCGACCATTTCTTTACTGATGACTGGAGTTTCTTTAGGTCAGTCTTGTGATACTTTGAGAAATTATTCATTATCTGATGATTTTTACGAAATATCAGGTCCAAATGGTGCAGCACTTGGTCACGACAAATTAAACGATGGTATGGGTGGTACTACCAATATCACAGCATGGGCAGAACCATACACTGTAACCGCATCCACCGAGGTAAGAAGGCTTCGTTTTCTTCCATGGCTTGTTCATGATGAAGGAGGGTCAGTAACCTTCAACGTATATGCTGATGACAATGCCGGTCGTCCTGGGACAATTTTAGATTCAGAAACCGTTCCTATCTCAGACTTCGCGGAGAATACATTTTATGAATTAGACTTTCTGACTCCAGCTACGGTGAATGGCAACTTTTTCGTTGGTTTTGAACTTACTTACAACGCTGTCGAAGACTCTTTTGCTATCATTGGGACGCACAAACCGGGTGGGATTAATTTTACTCAGCTGTTTTATGATGGAGCTTGGGACGACGTAGACAATATTTATACTATTGGTCCAGATCCATTTGTAAGTGCGTGGCGTCTTGATGTACTATGTTCAAATGCACCGGATCCGATCGCAGACTTTACCATAGATGGATTTACGGCATGTACAGGAAGTGATTTCAATATGGACGCTAGTGCTTCACAAAACACGGATCAATACCTATGGTTTCTGACCGGTACTAGTGCAACTCCGATCTATGATACGGACGATGGGGTTAACGGTACTGTCACAACGACAATAGCTGGTAATGATCAAGAAGTTATACTCCTTGCAGATGGCGGTTGTAGAACTGATGCAGTAGGTTATGTTGTTGATGTATTCAATCCTGTTTCAGCAACAGTTGGAATTCAAAATACAACTTGTGGGCTAGATAACGGTCAAATCAATATAACATCTCCTTCTGGAGGAAGCGGGAGTTACTCGTACTCAATCAACAATGGAAGCACCTTTCAAAGTAATGGGACTTATACAGGTTTAACATCGGGTATATATAATGTTGTTGTTGTAACAGGCGGTGAGGGCTGTTCATATAGCGAAACGGTTACTGTAGGAGCGAGTACGCGAGAGTTAATTAATGTTGGAGCAGATGCTGCCATATGTGAGAATGATAATACCACAATTACTGCTTCTGGAAACGGAACAATTGAATGGTTCGACGGACTTACTTCGATAGGTAATGGAACATCTCTTTCCGTTAATCCATCTGCAACCACGATTTACGATGCCGTACTAACAGACGTTAACGGCTGTGAAGATACTAATCAGGTGACCGTAACAGTTAATCAGCTCCCAACTGTTAATGCATCCGGTATAGCGACTGTTTGTGCAGGATCACCAACCACAGTATCGGCTACAGGAGCGAGTTCATATTCCTGGAATAATGGTTTAGGTAATGGTGCAAGTCAAGTTGTGTCACCCAATGCAACAACTATTTACGAAGTAACGGGAACAGACGCTAATGGATGTGTCGATACAGATCAGGTTACCATAAGTGTAAATGCTCTTCCCAATGTTAGCGCTGGTTCAAATGTTTCTATTTGTGACGGAGCAAGCACTACTTTGAATGCTTCTGGAGCGGATACATACACTTGGGATAATGGACTAGGTAATGGTGCCACTCATTCTGTAACTCCTGGTTCAACGACAACCTATGAAGTTACAGGAAGTGATGCTAATAATTGTATTAATACAGCAACCGTGCAAGTTACCGTTAACGCAATAGAGGATCCAAGCTTTACATTTAATGATTATTGTGAAGTAGCTACTTCTAATGGACCAATAAATATTGTTACAACGGGTGGTACATTTTCATTCAATCCGGCTCCAACAGATGGTGCTACGATTGATGGAACTTCAGGTGAAATAACTGATGGAGTTACAGGGTCTACATACAATGTTGAGTACGTTACAAATGGAACATGCCCGAGCTCTTCAATTGAATCAGTTTCTGTACAAAGTAATGATGACCCTTCTTTCAACTACACAGACATTTGTCTAGGTAATGGTGTCCCTATTGAACCATCAAACATAGCTACATCCAACGGTACTTTCGATTTTGTAACTGTACCAACAGATGGTGCTACCATAAATTCCTCTACGGGGGTAATTTCTGGAGCAGTACAAGGAAGTTCATATGAAGTTGAGTATACTACACCGACTGGGGTTTGTCAAGCATCTTCAAGTGTGACTGTTCAGGTCTTTAATGCTCCAACTGTTACTGCCGTAGGAACGCAAACGATTTGCGAACAAGATCTGGTTACAATAAATGCAACAGGAGCTGATTCATACTCTTGGAACAATGGGTTAGGTGCCGGAAACGTTCAAACAGTTTCACCGTCATCTACAACGACATATGAAGTTACGGGTACCATTGCTAATGGATGCACCAATACTGATATTGTCACATTAACTGTTAACCCACTTCCTTCTGTAAATGCAGGAAATGATCAAGAGGTTTGTGAGGATGAAATTGTAAACGTTTCTGCTTCCGGCGCGAATTCTTACTCTTGGGATAACGGGTTAGGCTCAGGCGCAACACATTCTTTTACTGCTACTTCGACAATAACATACATCGTTACAGGAACTGATGGGAACAATTGCAGCAACACAGATGAAGTTTTAATCACGGTAAATACGCTACCTACTGTAAATGCAGGTGTAGATCAAGACATTTGTTCTGGTGATCAAACGACTATCACCGCATCAGGAGCAAATACATACTCTTGGAGCAATGGACTAGGTGCTGGGGCTGCTCATAATGTATCACCAAATTCAACAACCATGTATGAGGTAACTGGGACAGACTTGAATGGTTGTGAAAATATTGATCAAATCACAGTATCGGTCAATGCTATTCCAGCAATTAACGCAGGAGTTGATCAAATAGTTTGCGAAGGAGAAGAACTCACCCTTTCAGCTTCTGTATCAGGAGGAACAATATCTTGGGACAACAATATTACCGACGGAGTTCCTTTCATAGCTTCAACTACGACTACTTACACAGCTACGGCAGATGATAACGGTTGTACTTCATCGGATGAAGTATTAGTAACTGTAAATCCTCTCCCATTGGTTTCAATTGGAAATGACGAAACAACATGTGCCAATTATGATCCTATTCAATTGGCTGGTTCTCCGAGCGGTGGAAATTTTAGTGGACCCGGTGTGAGCGGAAATGAATTTGATCCTGAAACAGCTGGAATAGGTGTTCATACTGTATCATATACATATCAAGATGCAAATGGATGTGAAAATAGTGTAACGCAGGTTATAACAGTAGACGGATGTGTTTCTCTGGAAGAAGAGGAAGCTGGATTTAATTTATATCCAAACCCAGCGCACACATTCTTTGAGGTAGAAACGATAAACTCCATCCAGTCAATCAAAATAATTTCAGCACTAGGCCAGGAGGTGAAAGATTTATTAGTAGAAAATTTAAATCAAAATAAAATTCAAGTTAATACTAGGTATTTAAATAGAGGAACATACATTGTGCAGGTAGCGACTAGCAATGAGGTATTTACTCAAAAGATAATTATTCATTAACCACAATGAATCCTAACAGAAAACCTATTGGCTCTGGCCAATGGGTTTTTTTATTTTAATTTTGAATATGGAAATATTCCGACAGATTTGGGAAGGAGTTTTAGCAACTTCTTGGGTAGAAGGACTCGGTGTAATCACAGGCATTACTTACGTAATATTAGCCGCTAAAAAAATAATAGCGTGTTGGATATTCGCAATAGTTAGTACATCTATATATATTTACCTGTGTTTCACTAGCTCACTATATATTGAGTCAGGCTTACAAGTCTTTTACCTAATTATGGGCGTGTATGGCTGGATAAAGTGGAATCAAGATCAAGGCGAAGCACTACCAATTCAAAGGTGGACAACTCAGAATCACCTCATTAATATTTTAATTAGTGGAATGGTAACTATACTACTAGGATATATTATGTCAACATATACATCACAAAAGAGCCCTTATCTCGATTCTTTCACCACAATATTTAGCTTAGCCGCAACTTTCATGGTAACTCAGAGAGTACTCGGAAATTGGATCTATTGGATTGTTATTGACGCAGGACTTGCTGTATTATACTCGTCAAGGGAATTATACCTCACAGGAGTTCAATATGCACTATTTGCGATAATTGCAGGTTTTGCATTTTATTCCTGGAGTAAATATTACAGAAATCAAGAAAGACACATACTGTCATGATAAAAATAGCACTAACTGGTCCTGAAAGTTCAGGGAAAACAACATTAGCGATAAGTCTAGCCAAATTATTTCAGGTCAAATGGTATCCAGAATATGCCAGAGCATATCTCCAAGAAAGGAAAGGAAAATACGACGAATCTGATTTGTTGAAAATTGCTTTAGCTCAAGAAGAAATAAGGTCTAATATATCAAACCATGATCAAATTCAAATTTTTGATACCGAAAACACTGTGATAAAGGTCTGGTCTTCTTTTAAATATGGACGAGTTTCAGAAAAGATAATAGAGCTTCAATATTCACAACAGTTTAATCATTATTTTCTTTGCAGCCCAGATGATATTGAATGGGAGGATGATCCGTTGAGAGAACATCCTCAGCAACGTAAAGAATTATTTGCTCTTTATTTAGAAGAGTTAGAAAATCTAGATGTATCCTTTACAATTCTCAAAGGTAGCAACGAATCTCGCCTTGCAGAGGCGTCAGAAATCATAGAGGAATTGAATAGGTCTTCAAATGGACTTTGTGTATGATAGTTCGATAATCAATTTGTGTAACATTTTATACACTTTCGCAATGTTCAATTACTCAAACCACCGTCTTTTTAGGTTGTAACTTAAGAAAGCATTAAATTTGTGGTTATGAAGAAGCTATTTCAATATTCAATTATCATTTTAATATTGCTCTCTTTCTTTTCACCAGAGGCATCAGCGCAATGTTCGCAGTGTAAATTATTGGCTGAGCAAAGTGGTAATGGAATAGACGCAGAATTACTTGGGGATGATGGTGGTAACAACATCAATTCGGCCATTTTATATATCATGGCTGTTCCATATATTATTCTTTCAATTCTTTTCAGAAAACAAATCAAACGTCTATTTCGAAAAACATTTTCGAAATCTTAACCAGTCTTCTCTCCTACAACTACAACAATTCGTTCGCAAGATTTGCGAGTTCAGATCGTTCTCCTTTTTCAAGTTTGATATGTGCGAATAAGTTTTGCCCTTTTGCTCTATCAATTAAGTAAGCCAGTCCATTTGAATTCTCGTCTAGGTAAGGAGTATCGATTTGATTGATATCACCAGTGAAAATGATTTTTGTGTTCTCTCCTGCTCTAGTAATGATGGTCTTAACTTCATGTGGTGTTAAGTTCTGGGCTTCATCAACAATGAATATAACATCTGATAAACTTCTTCCTCTTATAAATGCCAAAGGCGTTATCATGATTTTTCCATCCTCCTGCATTGCAGTAAGTTCTTTGTATTTCCGTTCGTTTTCACTAAAGTGATTCTTAATAAACTTTAGATTGTCCCACAACGGCTCCATATAAGGAGATATCTTATCATTCGCATCTCCCGGAAGGAAGCCGATATCTCTATTCGACAAAGGGACTAAAGGACGTGCTAAAATAATTTGATGATACTTTTTGTGTTGTTCTAAAGCGGCAGCTAGGGCAAGTAATGTTTTTCCTGTTCCAGCCACTCCTTGCAAAACTACCAGTTTAATATCATTATTCATTAATGCATTTACAGCGAATGCTTGCTCAGCGTTCTTAGGCTTTATACCCGTAATGTATTTTTTTTCTACGCGCTCAATTTCATCTAAAAGTGGATTGTAGTAAGCCAAGGAAGAGGACCTTCCATTTTTAAGAACGTAATACCCGTTTGGTGTTTTATAATTTCCCAAAACACCCTCTTCTGCTATTCTCCCCTTATTAAATAATTGTCTTATTACCTCAGAGTCTATATTCTCAATAACTTTTAAGCTAGATGAATCAAGTGTGGTTTGATCGACTTTGCCCGTTTCGTAGTCCTCTGCTGAAATACCTAAAGCCTTAGCTTTTATTCTAAGGTTTATATCTTTCGTAACCAAAATGACTGGGGAAGTTTTATACTTTTCCTGAAGATAAAGGGCAGCATTAATGATCTTATGATCATTCTTCCCTTGTGCATAGACATCCTCAGCATTAACGCCATTAGGCTTTCCTGATAAGACCACATGAAACTTTCCCATATCCTTGCCTAAGGAAATCCAATCTTTCAAAGCTTTCCCACCAGACAACTTATCTATGAATCGAATGACAGCTCGGGCTGTGAAATTTTTAGTATCATTTCCTACTTTAAAATTATCGAGTTCCTCTAAGACCGTTATGGGTATAGCAACGTCATTTTTTTCAAAGTTTGTTATACTCTGATGATCATGCAATAATACTGAAGTGTCGAGAACGAAAATCTTTTTCTTTTTAGCCATATTGGATTTGCTTTGGCTTTAAGTTAGTAAGATTCTCAGCTGTTCTTGAAAGCCAAAAAAACAGTTATCAACAATTAAATAGTAATTAGAGATAATAGAAAGGTTCTGATTTTAAACTTAATACCGGTTTAATACCTTCCTAATATTGACTTAAATACGTCAGGATTAAAACTCTATTTTTTTATAACTTTTACAACCTTTTCGAATTGGATTGATGATAAACGTAAACTATAAACACCGCTCTCCAAATGATCAATGTTAATCTCAACTGAGTTTTTAGAAGTAGGAGAAAAAGTAATTCTTTGCTGCTGCCCTCTGCTGTCATACATTTTGATTTTTGTATTTACCAAATTTTCAGAAGAACTCAAATACAATTTATCAGCAGCAGGATTAGGATATGATTTGAGTACTTCTGTCTCACTGCAATTCACCGTAAATGTATTCAACATTTCTGTAGTTCCGTCAAAATCAGTTTGGGACAGTCTGTAATATCTGAAATGATTAGGCAAGTCTATTTCATAAGCCTTCTCTTCGTTGGAGTTACCCGCTCCCTTTAAAGTTGAAAATTCTCTCCATTTCTCTCCATCATGAGAGGATTCGATTGTGAAGTAGTCGTTATTTTGTTCTGAAGACGTTTTCCAATTGATCACTAAACCGCTTTGATCACAAATCAAATTTGAGGAAGCAAGTTTTACTGGTAACGGGAAAGCACATATATCGCCAGCATTCGTAAACTGTAATGCGAGATTAAACTGCCTATTTGAACTAGTTCCTGTTGCTCCTAACCATGAGCTTCCCCATCCAACTTTTCCTGGGAAAACACCAGCTGCGGTAGCATTCGTGCGGTCAAACCAAGGTTCTTCCGTCGTATTATCACTATTGCCTCTGTTCTCAAATAATACCTCCAGTTGATCTGCCCCATTGTAAACAAAACTTGGAGCAACATTAAAATTAAAAGTATACATTCCAGCACCATTAAAAGTCATATTTCCGGAATACACCTGAGTAAAGCCAGATGTTCCAGGATATCCTGGGTCACTTGCAAAATTATTTACAGTAGTATGCCGAACATAAACACGTATATCGTTATATGTATAATTCCCCCAAGAATCATCGTTATCGATTCGAAAAGAAACGCTCGTCATCGTTTGAGCTCCTCCTATTTGACTGGAATTATATAATCCAGAAGACCAACCGTAATCATCGTAATCTGTTGTAAATGGGAACTCTGGAGTGTTTAGTGGACAGATTTGTCCAAAAGAAATAGAACAAGCAGTCGACGTAATCATCAAAAAAACTATTTTTCTGATCTTTCTTAGTAGTAAGTGTTGCAGTGTCATAATACGTAATATATATGACAAATATATTGAGCTTAAGTTGCTTATATAAACCGTTTATCACAATTGGAAAAATTGAGGGGCTTGCCCTCACATAGATTTCAAAGCAACTAACTTTGATTTGATGAACTCTAATTTCGTTATGACAATGTCATTTTCTGAATCAGAATTGACAGACATACTGGATTTACTCTTAAGTGCTTTCTTGGCACCTTCTAATGTATGACCTTCCTCTTTCACTAAAATGTATATCTTTTGTAACTCTAGAACGTTTTTCGGTGAAAATAAACGGTTACCTTTTTTATTCTTTTTAGGCTTTACAGAAGGGAATTCCTTCTCCCAAAAACGGATTAGAGAAGTGTTAACTTGGAACATTTTTGCAACCTCTCCTATTGAGTAATAGAGTTTTGTCAATTCTGACTCTTGAATCATAACTTTAGAAATAACCGTTTGTTAAATATACGAATAAACTATCAACTTCAGTTGGACCATTTGCTAGTCACATTGTAATTTCAAATTGAATACATATGTCAAACTTGAACCTAATAAAAAGATAATTATCTTGTTTTCGATCTCTTTCATAGGAAGACTTTCAAAATGAAAATAACGCAAAGAACAAATCAATCAGATGCACAAACTAAATGACATTCTTAATTCTAATCCATTGAATTAAGAGCATTGCGAGATGCTTCGATGATCTTTTCGTATTGTTCTGGAGATAAATCAGAATGAAAAAAGTTGATCGGATTTACTTTATGCCCGTCTTTTTCAACTTCATAATGAAGGTGAGGACCTGTAGATTTACCGGTGCTTCCTACAAATCCAATCAAATCACCACGTTTAACAGTATCTCCTTTATTGACAACGAATGAACTCAAATGAGCATACCGCGTTTTATATCCAAATCCATGATTTATGACAATCTCTTTTCCATACCCCCAACTATTGACCTCAACTTCTTCTACTACACCATCCCCAGTTGAATACACATCTGTACCGACATCGGCAGTAAAATCAAGACCCCAGTGCATTTTTCGCGTACCATATACTGGATCTATTCTCCATCCGTATCCTGAGACCATTCTTTTCAATTCTTTATTGTTTACTGGTTGAATTGCCGGAAGGGAAGCTAGCCTCCTTTCTCTCTTCTTAGCTGCTGATATTAACTCCTTAAAAGAAATACTTTGAGCGTGGAGCTTTCGTTCAACCTCATCTAATTTCATTGCTGTTTTCTTCAATAAGTCCCCGTTCGACATTGACTCATAGTGCTTATAAGCATCGCTGCCACCGACACCCATCATGCGTAATTCTTCGGGAAACTCGCTTGCTCCCAAAGCAGCACGATATAGTTCTTCATCTCGTTTTTTTAATATTTCCGCTACCTGATCTACAAGAACGGCTCGCTCATTCAACTTTTCGACTTCACTTTTCAGTTCTGTAAGTTCTCTCTTGAGCTTCTGCTCTTTGGGAGATTCTATTCTGTAAGACAGGAAAAAAGCAATTAATATTGTTAATAGTGCGGTTGGCGCCAAAATAACTAAGCCCCTCAATACGCGCTCACCAACTGAACGTTCAACCTTCTCGTAAGAAAGCGTTTTAGGATTATATCTAAATTTAGACTTTGACATTATTTAGCTAACAAATCATCGCAAAATTAGGCAAATAATCTAACTTTGTACGCTTGTTAACCATTGTTAACAGTCAAGAACATTAATTGAACAAGGCAATAGACATGAAACTTGAGAAAATTCGCAATACCTATTTTACGTTTTTTGAAAACAAAGGACACAAACTGATTCCTTCGGCACCAATGGTGGTTAAAAACGATCCAACGTTGATGTTTACCAATGCTGGGATGAATCAATTTAAAGACTATTTCCTTGGGAATGAAGTGGCAAAAAACAAGAGAGTTGTGGATTCTCAAAAATGTTTGCGTGTTTCTGGAAAACACAATGACCTTGAGGAAGTTGGAGTAGATACATATCATCACACGATGTTCGAAATGCTCGGCAACTGGTCATTTGGTGATTATTTCAAAAAGGAGGCAATCGAGTGGGCTTGGGAATTACTTACAGAAGAGTTCGGAATAGATAAAGACTCTCTTTATGTTACAATATTTGAAGGTGACGAAAAAGATGGTGTATCCAAGGATACTGAATCTTTTGATATTTGGAAGTCGATGATCAGCGAAGACAGAATCTTGGAAGCCGACAAATCGGATAACTTTTGGGAAATGGGAGATATGGGACCTTGTGGTCCGTGTTCTGAAATTCACGTCGACATTCGAAGTGATGAAGAAAAAACGAAGGTTGATGGAAAATTATTAGTCAACAAAGATCATCCACAAGTAATTGAGGTTTGGAACTTAGTTTTCATTCAATTCAACAGAAAAGCGAACGGAGATCTTGAAAAATTACCTCAAACACATGTCGATACTGGTATGGGGTTAGAGCGTTTAGCGATGGTTTTGCAAGGAAAACAGTCTAACTATGATACTGATCTATTTCAAAAGCTGATTCAATTTGTAGCAAAGATTGCGAACGTTGAATACGGAAAAGAAGAAACAACAGATATTGCATTACGGGTTATCACGGATCACATTAGAGCAATCGCTTTTTCTATTGCAGATGGTCAATTACCTTCAAATAATGGTGCTGGTTATGTGATTAGAAGAATACTGAGACGTGCCGTGAGATATGGTTATCAAGTTTTGAACCTGAATGAACCGTTTTTAGCTCCGCTTAGTCAAGAATTGATCAAAGCGATGGGAGGAGCATTTCCAGAACTTCAAGGTCAAGCTTCACTGATAGAAAATGTCATCAAAGAAGAGGAATTAAGCTTCTTTAAAACCTTGGAACAAGGAATTAAGCGTATTGATGCGATCATTGAAAAAGAAAAGCAAAAAGGAAAATCTATTATTCCTGGCGACCAAGCGTTTGAACTTTATGATACTTTTGGATTTCCTTTCGATCTAACAGCGCTCATTGCACGCGAAGCTAATATGGAGGTTGATGAAAAAGGATTTACCGCAGCGCTTCAACAGCAAAAGGATAGATCTCGTGCCGCCACAACTCTTCAAACTGACGATTGGACAGTACTCAAAGAAGACGATAAAGAAGAGTTCATTGGTTATGATGAATTAGAAACGGAAGTATATATTACGAGATACAGAAAAGTTGAAGCAAAGAAGAGAATTTTTTACCAACTTGTTTTTAATTTGACTCCCTTCTATCCAGAGGGAGGTGGACAAGTTGGAGATAAAGGTGTAATTAAAAATGAAGATGAAAGCGTTTCAATCTTTGATACGAAAAAGGAGAATAACCTGATTATACATCTCGCAAAAGAATTACCAAAAAATCCTGCTGCTAAATTCACTGCTCAGGTAAGCAAAGAAAAGAGAAAGCTTGCAACGGCAAATCATTCTGCCACTCACTTACTTCACCATGCTCTTAGAGCGGTGCTAGGAGATCATGTTGCACAAAAAGGTTCTTTAGTGAACGCGGATTACTTGAGATTTGACTTTTCTCATTTCTCAAAAGTTACAGAAGAAGAGTTAACGAAAATTGAAAACCTTGTTAATTCACAAATTCAAGCTAATATTAGTTTAAAAGAGCACCGAAACACTCCTATAAGTAAAGCTGAAAAGATGGGAGCCCTAATGCTCTTTGGAGAAAAATATGGGGATGTTGTTCGTGTAATAGAGTTTGGCGAATCAATGGAGCTTTGCGGAGGAACGCATGTACAATCGACTTCGGAAATTGGACGTTTCTTAATTCAGTCTGAGGCTTCAGTTGCTTCTGGAATTAGGAGGATAGAGGCTATTTCTAACAAGACTGCAGATAAGTTTATTAACGATGAACTCGAAACACTTCAGTCAGTTCGTGAATTATTCAAACAGTCCAAGGATGTTTATAAATCAATCGAGGACTTAAAGCAAGAAAACCAGAAGCTTTCTAAGGAGCTCGATAAAATGAAGCAAGCTCAAGCCAAGACAATAAAACACGATTTAAAAGACAGAATAGAAGGAAAAAAAGGAGCTCATTTTCTAGAAGCGCTCGTTCCATTAGATGCAGGCACTATTAAGGATATATTGTTCCAACTAAAAGGGGAAGTAGATGATCTTTTTGCAGTAATAGGAGGAGAAGCAGATGGAAAGGCTACGCTGAGTATTATGATCTCGCAAAGTTTAGTTGGTAAAACGGATCTTCATGCAGGAAATCTGGTGCGTACATCAGCTAAACATATTAAAGGCGGAGGCGGAGGACAGCCCTTCTTTGCTACTGCTGGCGGAAAGGACCCTCAAGGATTGAAAGCTGCTCTAGAAGAAGTAAAACAAGCATTTTTAGATGCCTAAAAAGGTTCTTATAATCACTTATTACTGGCCACCAAGCGGTGGAAGTGGCGTTCAGCGGTGGCTCAAGTTTGTAAAATACTTTCGGGAAAACGGCTGGGAACCGGTAATTTTCAAACCAATAAAAGCGGAATACCCAGAATTAGATCACTCTCTTGAAAAAGACATCCCCGATGATATTGAAGTGATTGAATCTTCTATTTGGGAACCTTACCAATTGTATAAACAGTTTACTGGTAGAGATAAAAAACAAAAAGTTCAGGCGGGATTTATTAATGAAGATAAAGAGCCTGGGAAAATGGAAAAATTAGCAATTTGGCTTCGTGGTAATATTTTCATACCTGATGCTAGAAGGTTCTGGATAAAGCCTGGCGTTAAAAAATTGAATAATTGGCTACAAGAAAACTCAATTGACGCTCTGGTTTCAACAGGACCGCCCCATACGGCACATATAATAGCCATGAAGGTGGCCGCTAAAAACAATATTCCTTGGCTGGCAGATTTTCGTGATCCCTGGACTCAGATTGACTTTTACGATAAACTAATGTTATCTAAAAAGGCAGACCAAAAGCATAAAACGCTGGAGAAGTCTGTTCTTAATCAAGCGGATACAGTGGTGACGGTAAGTCCACATTGTGCTTTTGGTTTGAATGAAATTACAGACAAGAAGATTGAAGTTATTACAAACGGATTTGACGAGGATGACTTTTCGAATATACCAGAATTTGATCACTCAACTTTTTCAATTACTCACTTAGGGTCTATGAACCCTGACCGAAACCCAAAAACACTTTGGGATGCCCTTTCAGAGCTGTGCGGAGAAGACAGTTCTTTTCGAAAGAACCTAAAAATAAAGCTGATTGGTAAAACAGATATATCCGTTTTTAAATCTCTTGAAAAGAAAGGATTGACTGAACACGTCATAAACCATAAGTATCTACCACATGACGAAGCTATTCAGGAAGCTGCGAACTCAGCCATATTACTTCTCGCACTAAATGATACTCCAAATGTACTTAGCCTAGCTCCAGGAAAACTCTACGAGTACCTTGCGCTTAAAAGACCTATTCTTTGCACGGGAGCGGTAGATGGAGATGCTGCAACAATTATAGATAATGCTAAAAGCGGAAAGGCGGTTGGTTTTGATGATTTCAATACAACAAAAAAGCTTATCAAAGATTGGTTTATCGAATATGAACAAGGGGCTTTAACTAGTGAAAATGGATCGATAAATCAATATTCACGTCGATCTCTTACGGCAAAAATGAGTGGTCTATTAGATGAATTAACAAAGAGTTAAAGCGTATCAATCTCCTATCTCAAAAGTTTCAGTCGACTCTCCTTCTTTGTTCTCCCTCTTCCACTTATCAATGCGTTTTTGTAAAGCGCTTTTCTTCTTTTTCTTTTCGTCGTCGGTGAATTCATTAGCTATACTATCATTTTTAAATTCCATGATCAGCTTTTCTTCTCTGTGCTCTTCTCCTTTGAGCTCCTGAACAGTTGTATCCTTCTTATTGATACCAAATCCAGTTTTTAATGCGCTTTTAAAATCTTCTTTTGCCTCTTCTCTTTGTTCTATCTTTTCCTTTTTCATAGCCTCTTTATCCCATGAAAAAGTAGGGTCTTCAATAGATCCTATCATTCTTAAAAATACTTTCACTCCCGTACCATCATCGATTACATCTCCATATTCAGAGGACTGTTGTCCTTTAATTTCTCTAAAACGGAAAGCAAAAGAGTAATCTACAATATTGTCAAAAGAATGCGTACCATTGAGCGTAACATCCAATGCGTTGGATTGAATAGTCATCTTAGGAATGGTAATTACACCATTCTTGATAGACAGTTTGTTTTGAAAAGAATTAAATTTAAGATTAAGCAACTTATTTTCAAACTCATTAATTGTAGACTTAGACAGCAACAGTTTTGCTGCTGACTCTTTCATGCTTTGTGAAATTAATTTCATTGAAGAAACATTTTTAAGCGCACCATCTGAAATCTGAATCGAAACATCGGCATCAAACTTTTCGCTCTCGTATGAATTGGTGTAAAGATCAAACGGTCCCTGAAACTCCAAGTTAATAGCAGCTTTTCCTTTTATATTCTCTGCTTTTATCACCGATTGCTGAAAATTATTCCATTCCGCAAAAAGAGGAGTAAAAGAAACATTTGACGACCTTAAATGAGTCTCTACTTCCAAAAGCATTGGAGTCTTTTCCCGAATTTCTAAGTCTCCCTGTAACTTAGCCTTCGCAGATATACCAGAAACATAAGGGAAAGTTAATTTGTGCTTTTCAAACCTCATTTGTGTTTTTATCTGTTCGTAGTTGTGACCGCTATAAACTACTTTATCCAATGACAAATTCATCTTACCTTTAATAGAAGAAGGCAGTAACCAAGACCTGTAACTCTCTTGCTTTTTCGCATCTGCTGTTAGGTCCTCAAGCACCAATCGTTTACTTGAAACACTTGCGTCTACAAAAAGATTAGCTTCATTTTTAAAATAATCTGCAATATGATTAAAGGTTCCATCAATCGTTATGTCGGACGTACCAACCTTCACTTGAACATCCGAAAACCCTGCTCTCTGATTCCTCACAGCTATCTCGCCTCCAGGAATTCTGAAAGTTCTAGAATCTCCAAAAAACTGTGCAGCAATATTCTCTAGCTCTAAATTGGTTTGAAGCTTATATATCTGCAACTCACTCATGATTGCGGTTGGTGTATTCATTCTTACATCAAAATCACCATCAATAAAAACGTTTCCAGAAAGTACGTTGAGGTCAAAAGGTCCAAAGAGTCGATGCACAGCCTTCAGGTCAATTATTCCATTTGCTGATCCAATCAATCGAGGACGATCAAAATCCAAAACATTCAATTTCCCGTAAAACTGTCTATTCAGCGTTTTAAAACGAACCTCTGATATTGAAAGCATTTCTTTAGGACTCTTAATCCCGTTGGTATAAATACCTTTTAACGAAATATTCGAAAGTGAAAACCCATTATCACTCAAAGCACCCTTCTGAATTTTAAACTCAGCATCAATTGCTGGGGGCTCTGTTGCTGCTAACAACCCTTCTATCGTTAAATCAAAATCAACATCCCCAGAGCCATTTAACGTATTGACCATTTTAAGTTGTTCCAGAGTGAAGTTATTCGCAACATCAACTAGGTTTAGTTTTTTTGCAGCAATATGAAAAACCAAACTATCCTGACCTACTTTTCCATCAATCTGAAATGGAAGCTTGTTGATTGCCAGGTCTGCATTCTTAATTTCGAATATACTATTCACTTGATCCATTGCGATCGAAATATCACAAGTTGCATGTTTATCAGTGATCAAGGTCAATGACTTATTCCGAATAGATTCAATCTCAAAATCCGTAGAAGAATGCATTGTAAATTGATCTTGATTGAAGGAACCCGTAAATGAAACTTGATTAAAATGTGCTCTATAGTCTTGAGATGTAGCTTCATTAGCATAACTAAACCTTGTATCTTTAATATTAATTCTTTCCAACTCAAAGGCAAAAGTGGATGAGGCAGAGTCATCGCTAGTCTTGATAAAATCATAGTTGACGTTTCCATTCTCAAGAACACGCAGATTAAGAAGGCCTCCTTCAATATCTATTTGATCGATATTATAGTTTGACTCTAAAAAATCGAAAGGGCTGAAATTTAAGCGCATTTTATTACTAAAAAAAGCAGTATCTGCCGTTTGAACTGTATCGAACTTGCTATGAATTAATACATC
The DNA here is from genome assembly GCA_965659845.1 of Brumimicrobium sp. Classification (GTDB taxonomy): domain Bacteria; phylum Bacteroidota; class Bacteroidia; order Flavobacteriales_D; family Crocinitomicaceae; genus Brumimicrobium. The sequence goes on along the minus strand of CBFHXS010000006.1, from coordinate 8,266 downwards.
ATCAAACTCAAGCGTCATATCAGGAAAAGAAGACCATATTCCTACATCAATATATCCAATATGTACTCGTTTATTCAAGTACTTATTTGCCTCTTCCAGCGCATACTCCTTGATGTCATCTTTGAAAACAAGTATTAGCGCACTAATCAACAGCATGAGTCCAACCACCACAATTGTGATCCATTTGGTTATCCGTAAGACGAGACGCCAATTCATATTGCAAAGTTATTGGAGACAGGTGTTCAATTCATGAAACACATCTTTATTTATTAACGTCTTTCATTGTAAAAAGGTACAATTCAATAGTTTTGAAATTCCTAGCTTTTACTTTTTGGATCAACTGAATATTAGTATTTTCGTATGTACATTACTTAAAACTAACTATTATGAACTATTCCTTTTTTACATTTTTACTAGCAGCAACTCTTTTATTTTCTTGCGCGTCAGAATCAAACGAAAACTCAAATGAAAATGAGGGTGAAGATCAATCGAGCAACTCCGAGACGATAGTAAACTTTGAGGTACCGGATAATCCATGCGAATTAATTTCAGAAGAACTCGTATTAAAGCACTTTGACGTTTCCGCTGATAGCTTGGAGAAGGATGAGTATAATCGCAAAGGCGTGCATTGGACAGAAAACTGTACCTATAAATGGAATAAAACTGATTTTGTAGCAATAAATCAAAGAAATCTAGAAAGAATGATGGCCTCAGCAAAAAAGGGTTCAGTTAAAGAAGCTATGAAAATGAGTAAAACGATAGAAAGACCTCAAAAGCAGGTCGGAATTACTAATCTCCGTCAATTTGAGTCAAAAGAAGAAGCTCAAAAATATTTCAACAACAGTCACAAAAAACCTTCAAAGGAGGATATGGCAAAGTTTGATAAAGAATTTGAAAAACAATCTGAAAAACAAGGGCTTTCTGAAGAACAAGAGAAAACTGGTAAAGCAATATCTGGAGGTATTGCTGACAATTTAAAATTCATAGATGTTGATGGAATAGGAGATATTGCATCTTGGGACGACCTGGGTTCTAAACTTGATGTATTAATCGGAACTATTCAATTTGGTGTGAGTGTTCATACTGGTGAAGGTACCGAAGAAGATATTAAAAAGGCAAAGGCTGTTGCAAAAGACATCATCGTGAAATTCTAGTTCTCGTCTAAAATTCAACTATTCTTTATTTATTGCAGTGAAAGAAGCTACTCGCACTTGATATGTCTTGAATTAGCGATATATTTGCATTAAAATTAGAAAATTATGAGTTTAGTTACAGTAGGAAGTGTGGCTTTTGATGCCATTGAAACACCATTTGGAAAAACAGATAAGATCATAGGAGGAGCAGGTACTTACATCGCTTTTTCATCTTCTTATTTCATGGAAAAACAGAATATCGTATCTGTTGTTGGTGAAGACTTCCCTCAAGAAATGCTTGATAAGCTAAAAAATAAAGGGGTCAACTTGGAAGGTTTACAGATCAAAGAAGGTGAAAAAACATTCTTCTGGTCAGGTAAATATAGTAACGATATGAATTCGAGAGATACACTAGTAACAGAACTCAATGTATTAGAACATTTTGACCCAATCCTGCCTGCTGATTATCAAGGTTGTGATTACTTGATGTTGGGTAACCTAAGCCCTCAAGTTCAATCAACTGTAATCGAAAGATTGACAGAACGTCCAAAGTTAATCGCGATGGATACAATGAATTTCTGGATGGATATCGCAATGGATGACCTCAAGAAAACACTAAAAGAGGTTGACGTTTTAATCATTAATGACGAAGAAGCAAGACAACTTTCTGAAGAATACTCATTGGTGAAGGCAGCTAAAAAAATTCGTTCAATGGGACCAAAATATTTGATCATCAAAAAAGGTGAGCATGGGGCTTTATTATTCCATGGAGAAAAAGTATTCTTTGCTCCGGCGCTTCCATTAGAAGATGTTTTTGATCCAACAGGAGCAGGAGATACATTCGCAGGAGGGTTTATGGGATATATTGCCTCAACAGATGATTATTCATTCGAAAATATGAAAAGAGCAATTATAGCTGGTTCTGCTATGGCTTCTTTTTGCGTTGAAAAATTTGGAACAGAAAAGTTAGAAAATCTTACAAAGTCTGAGATTGAAGATCGTATACAAGAATTCGTTCAATTGACAGACTTTGATATGGTTCAGACCGTATAATACCTTTTACTAGATGGAAAAAAGAGCGTTTATCGAAGCTTTAGAAGAGCTGACAAATCAAGAGGACATAATTCAAGCAGGACGTGAAATTAACGAGCTCCGCACCGATTTTGAAGATTATATTTTAGAGGAAACTCGTAAATATCAAGTTGCTGAGCTAAAGGCAAAAGATGAAGAAAAGCCTTTTGAGGAAGAAGACTGGATGACTCCTTTGAAAGAAGAGTTCTACTCGATTTACAGTCCGTACAAAGAAAAACGAAAAGCGCTCATAGAGTCCATCAAAAAGGAGGAGGAAGAAAACCTCAAGAAAAAGCGCAGTCTCATCAATCAGCTCAAAGCTTTAATTGAAGATGAAGAAAAGATTGGTGCTGCCTTTGCAAAGCATAAGGAGATCAATGAAGAGTGGAAGAAAGTAGGAGACATTCCTAGGGATAAACGACATGATGTACAGCAGGAATACAGTCGTTTATTGGAGGACTTCTTTTACAACATGAACATCTACAAACAAATCAAGGACTATGATTTTCAGAAGAATTATGATCTAAAAAAAGCCATTGTAGAAGAATTAAAGAAGCTTGAGAAAGTTGAAAAAATAAAAGATATTGAAGCCAACCTGAAAAAGCTCCAAAATGAGTGGGAGGATATTGGCCCAACGAAACAAGAACTTTGGGAAGAACTAAAAGATGATTACTGGGCAACAGTAAAAGGACTATACGAAAGAATTCGAGCTCATTATGATGAACGTCGCGAGCAAATGAAAGAAAACATTGCAGCGAAAAAAGAATTGATTTCCAAAATGGAAGGAATTCTTGAGCAAGAGCGAGATAGCGTTAAGACATGGAATAATCAAACAAAGGACGTTTTAGCACTTCAAAAAGAATGGAAATCAATCGGTTTCGGACCTAAAAAAGAGAACGATGCCGTTTGGAAAACCTTCCGTACAATTTGTGATCAGTTCTTCAACGAGAAAAGCGACTATTTCAAAGATGTTCACGAAGAATTTGATGAAGTGGCCGCTAAGAAAGAAGCCTTGATCAAAAAAGTTGATGCATTAAAAGACAATACAGACTGGAAAGATACTACTCATAAGATCATAGGAATCCAAAAGGATTGGAAAAAGTTAGGTAGTGCCGGTCAAAAAAATGAAAACAGGCTATGGAAGAAGTTTCGCGCTGCCTGTGATCACTTTTTCGATGCTAAGAAAGCACACTTCGCGGCAAAAGATGAAGAGTTTGTTAAGAACATAGAGCAGAAGCAAGCATTGATTAAAGAAATTGAAGGGTTCAAACTGCCAAAAGACAAAGAGAAAGCAATTGAATCGCTTAAGTCTTTTGCGGAACAGTTTTCAGCAATAGGATTCGTGCCTTCTAAGCAAAAAGACGAGGTGTTCCAAGCTTACAAGAAAGCAATAGATACTCATTACGATGCTCTTAATCTCAAAGGAGAAGAGAAAGCAGCAGTATTGTTCGAAGCTCGAATTAACACCATTAAAGGAAGCGGTAATTCAGAATATCTTTTTGATAAAGAGAAACAAGCAATTCGCGCTGAGATCGATCAAGTGAAACAGCAGATCATTCAATTTGAAAACAACTTAGGTTTCTTCGCTAACTCCAAAGGAGCAAATGCGTTGAAGGATCAAGTTGAGGCCAATATCGCTGAAGAAAAAGAAAAAATTGAATTACTCAAAGCAAAACTAAAAATGATCCCGAATGAATAGAGTCTTTAACATTTGGATTCTAATTTTTACGGTGCTCACGTTCCCTGTTGCGATAGCTGTTGGTAATAATTTAGATTTTAGCTTGTTTGGTCTTAAGATTCGGGGTGAAGAATTTGAATACACAGAGATTGTTTTCACTGTCAGCGCAGGAATCATCTTTTTACTTAGTGCTTTGCGCTCTTCAAAAAAGTGGTTGGGAATGCGCGTTGTTCAACAAGTTGAACGATTTAAGTTTAATTCTACAATCCATGAAAAAAGGAAAAATAGAGTTCTACTCTACAACATAATAGAAATTATTTTCTTCTTAATTTTTGCTGCAGGATTACTCTATTTCACTACCAGTGCACTATATGTTGTTCTTGTTTTTGTTATTGTTTCCATTGATAGCATAATTAATACAGTTCTAGGGATAGTCGCTAAGCGTTATCGAATTGGCATTACTTCGAAAGCAATTGTGATGGCAGATCGAGAAACGAAGGCGATCTACTTCAAGGGATTAAAAAAGATCTCTAAACATCAGCAAACACTCTACTTTGAGTACGTTAACGGGCTTGTATTGCATTTTCCAACAAACCTTCTACCTGATGACGAATGGGATAACTTTGTTACAACTCTTCAAAGTCAAGTCAGCACAGACAAAGTATACTATACCGGGTTCTAACGCCTAAACTCTAAAATTATGATTAGCGGCATCTTTTCAAGTAAGCAGGGTTCCGGTAAATTTTGGACTTTTATAGATTTTGCTGTAATGACAACATTTACTGCGCTTTCTATTTTTGATGGCACAGCAACGGTCTTTTATGTGCTTTACCTCTTTTGGTGGTATGAATTCTTCAACATTTCAATCAATCAGATTTTTGATAGAGTCTATAAAAGAAAGCGTCCTACTGATGCGCACGCAATGAATAGGGTTGGACCCATTTTCATGATGTTTGTTTATATTATTTTTATCATCGTTTTCTTTGGAGGAATAGCAGTTTGGAGGAATCGTGATTTACTCGACTTAAATATAGAAACGTTCTTATTTAAAAATTTCTACTTTAATTTAAACCTACTTTTCATTTTAGTTGAACTCATCTATCGAAATGTACAAGAGAAAAATAGGATGGCTATAAAATATGGCATTTCCAGTAATATGGTAGTACTCCATGTATCTATAATTTTAGGGGTACTTCTACTCTATTTTGTCGTCAATAAACATCCTGAAACTTTTGCACCTGATAAGGTATTCGCTTCTTTACTTATTCTTATTCCTTTTCTTCTGCTCCGCCTTATAACCCAGTCGCTACAGACGAAAAGAAAAAAACAATAATTTCTATTTACTCACTTGATATTGGCCAGAAGGTAAAAACTGAATCGAGGGTAACTTTCGATTCTCATCAAATAAGTCAAAACCTTTCTTTAAGGACTTCCATAGATTCAAGTTATCTCTATTATTTTCTGCTTTATCCTTCAAAGCAGCATATTTAACAGCGGTTAATTTAGCAGGGAAAATGGTAACAGGAATACTATTCTGTCCTTGACTCTTTGCCTCAACGCAATAAACATATAATTCCTTAATCAGATCATCTGTGATAGGAACACAGCCTATTGTCACGCAGTCTCCGTGAATAAAAATATCTCCACCAAGGCTACTTTTGACCCCGAGTATTCGATCAGACTTGTTTGGATAATTGATCCCCATTGATAAGTAAAAATTACTGCTTGGATTAAACCGGTCAATATGATAAAACCCTTCTGGTATTTGTAAGTCACCTTGCTTTCTTTTAGGTCCTAGCTTACCCGAAGTGGCGCATACCTCAAAAGTTTTAATCTTTATGAATCTATCTGAATTTGAATTTCTTCCCCAAAGTTCAAGTTCTTTCTCAAACTTGAAAACTCGAATATAAACTTGGAGGTTATTCAAACCTAATTCCTTACTTGCGAGGTCTTTATTGATCGACTCTATTTTTTCAGCATAGGCCGTTCTCACCCTTGGGTAACGTTTTTGACTTTCTTTAAAACTACGCTGAATCATGGAAAAACTCATGACTAGAGCGCTGACTAATGTAATTAAAATTAATGCTAGACTTCTCATTTTCATATGTCTATAACGCATAAGATGAAAAAAATTACAAATTAATTATGGAAATACTAAAAGACCCGCATCTCAATAGTGAATCAAAAATTAAATGATATGAAATCACTGATAACAACAATACTAATTCTCAGTTCAAGTCTATTATTTGCTCAAGGAAACTTTGGAGCAATACAAGGAAAAATGTTTGAAAAATCTGATAGCGAACATCCTGCAATGTTTGCTAAAGTATGGGTTGAGCACGGTAGCTCAAAATTCGGAGCCCAAGTTGATGAAGATGGACGTTTTAAAATCAATGCAGTTCCTGTTGGAACATATCAACTCAAAGCAAGCTATGGGGGAGACACTTTATCTCAGAGTGTTTTCGCAAATGTTAAAACCGATGGTATCTCCAATGTAGGTAGAATCAATATTCTGGAAAATATTCAATTGGAGGATGAAGTAGATATTTACGGGCTTGTAGATGGACCTTTACTCGACTTCGGTGATGTTGGACAGTCAAGAATTAGCTCATTAGACATCATGATGAGCCCTGTGAGAAATAGTCCGAAAGACTTAATTGTTAGTCGCAACTCTGATATCAAACTCGATGCTGAAGGGAATATGATGATTCGTGGAGCAAGAGCGAACAACCTAGCTTACTTTATTGATGGAGTTAAGACAGGTGAGGTTCAAACTTTTCCTAGTGTCGCCATTGGATCAATAACTGTTTACAGTAGTGCAATTCCAGCAAAATATGGAGATACGACTGGTGGTGTGATCATCATGGAAACGAAAAGTTATTACGACCTATACAGGGCATGGAAGATTAGAACAACAGCTGTAGACTAGAAATCTGCTACCTCGATTTCTTTTGCTGATCTTTCCTGCGGCGCTCTTCTAACCACTTAGGCATCGGTTTCGAACCATTCGAAGCTGATGCTTTTTTGTTTTGATTGCCACCCTGACCATTGTTAGACTTCTTTTGTCCTGATTTACCAATCAGTTTTTCTATCAATTCAGGACGATCTGCCTTCATTAATTTATTACGAATCCAGTTGTGGTTTTCTTTCTTATACCAGAAGAAGAATTTATGCTGACCTTGCTTCTCGTCTCTTGTTCGAGCGGTGTAAACCGGTCTCAAAGTATATGGATGAACTCCAGAATAATAAATCACTGTTGCAACCGTCATAGGTGTTGGGGTAAAGTCTTGCACCTGTTCCAACTGGAATCCCATGTCTTTCGTTTCGGCAGCGAGATTAGCCATATCTTGTTCTTCACATCCTGGATGAGATGAAATGAAATAAGGAATCAACTGTTGCTTCAAGCCGTGCTTATCCTGGATCTTATCGTATTTCTCTTTAAATCGGTGGAAATACTTGAACGAAGGTTTACGCATTACTCGAAGCGTGGCATCACTCGTATGTTCTGGTGCAACTTTTAAACGACCACTCACGTGACGTGTCACCACTTGTTCGATATACTCATCGTGGTTTCCGTCTTCATTGTTCTTCGTAATATCATCTACCAACAAATCGTAGCGAATTCCACTTCCTACAAATGCCTTTTTCACTTTTGGATGCTCATCGATCTCGCGATAAAGATCAGTCATATCACTGTGATTCGTATCCAAATTGCTACATACCACAGGGTGAATACAGCTAGGACTCGAACATTTCTCACAGATCGATTCGTCAATACCTTTCAGCTTATACATGTTCGCTGAAGGGCCTCCAATATCCGAAATATAACCGCGGAAATTTTCATCAGCAGTAACTTCCTCTACCTCTTTCATGATCGACTCTTTACTTCTCGATGCGATGAATTTTCCTTGATGTGCAGAGATCGTACAAAAACTACATCCGCCAAAACAACCACGGTGGGTATTTACTGAAAAACGGATCATTTCAAAGGCTGGAATCTGACCTCTTTTCTTGTATTTCGGGTGAGGCATTCTTGTATAGGGAAGATCAAAGGATTGATCGATCTCTTTCTCTTTCATCGTTTTGTATGGCGGATTGATCACTAAACGTTGATCTCCTACATCTTGAACAATACGATTTGCTTGCAATTTGTTTGACTCAACCTCAACGACTTTAAAGTTTGCCGCATATTTGAATTTATCATCCAAACACTCTTCGTGAGATGACAATTCTACCGTTTCCCAGTTCTTGTTTTTCGGAAGTTCTTCTTCTTTCGGTTGGAGAAATGCGGTTTGATTCAATGTTCTTAACGATTCAAAAGGCACTCCTTTCTTTATCAATTTCAGGAAATCACGCAATGGTTGGTCTCCCATACCATATACCA
>CBFHXS010000005.1:0-55118 GCA_965659845.1 Brumimicrobium sp. | reverse complement strand
AGGAAGAACAAGAAATATTGAAAAATGCATCTCCAGTAGACAACACTAACCACGAACCACAAAAAGAAGACATCTCCTTTGAAAACTTTTTAGGAATGGATGTCAGGGTCGGGGAAATCCTTTCTGCAAAAAAGATAAAAAAAGCAGACAAGTTACTCGAACTAACTGTTGATACTGGCCTTGACCAACGAACTGTTGTTTCAGGAATTGCGAAACATTACGATGCGGAAGAAGTGGTTGGGAAAAAAGTAAGTGTACTCATGAATCTTCCCCCACGTAAGATTAAGGGCGTAGTTTCAAACGGTATGATATTGATGGCAGAAAACAATGAGGGAAGTTTGTCTTTCCTTACAACTGACAAAGACCTAGAGAATGGAAGTGTAGTTCGCTGATTGCGGGTGTTCTATTCCGTCTTTTTGCGTTTCGAGACTGAAGGGGTCTAATTTGCCTTGAGATAAAGAAGAAAAAGACCATCAATATATTCACTTAGAAAGAGACTCAGCTTTATAATCATATTTCACTAAAAATAACACCTTCTTTTAACGCCGCTGGGGAAAAATAACAGCGGCATATTTTTTGCTTTTCGATGACCCAGAGGATTTGCAAGGCTGCAATATGTATCATTTTCTTTCTATAATCTGGTATTCGAAAATCACTGTTTCTTTCCTCTAAGTCGCTTTTAATTAAAGATTTAAGATGGTGCTTTAGTGATTCAAAAGGAATTTCTACGGTAGAAAAGTCATCATACGTTGTATTGCCTGTAACCAATTGATAAAATGTCTCAAAACTTCCCGCAGCTCCAATTAAGATAGAAGATTCTCGTGTATCAAAAATATTTCCTGCCTCTCTATTCATAAACTCATTTACCTCATCAATCTTATTTTTCGTTAATTGATCAGGTACATTAAAAAGCTGAAGAATTCTCGAAACACCTATATTCAAGCTGTCAATTTGTTGAACGCCATCCTCATCCGCAAAAATAAATTCTGTACTTCCTCCACCAATATCCATAATGCAGGACTCTTCGTGAAAATTATGTATTCCTTTAATACCTTCATAAATATAGCGAGCTTCCTCTTTGCCATTTATAACTTTAATTTCAAGATCAAAGTGTTGCTTAACGAAAGAAAGGAATTCATCCGTGTTATTCGCATCACGCAAGGCAGAGGTTCCAAAAGCATAGATCTTATCTCTTGCTACATTCTCTTCATTACAGGCTTGAATAAAATGTTCAAGAGCAAAGTATGCTCTATCCATTGCTCCTTCGGTGATTCGTTTCTCATTGATTCCACCTTGACCAAGACTAACAAAGGATTTATCTGTGTAAATCACGTGAAACCGATTATGTGTGCTCTGTTTATCGACGATGATCAAATCGAAAGTGTTAGTACCTAGATCAATTACTGCACTCCGCATAAATTATTTCTTTAGCCACCTCAGCATCAATGGCAGCTTGACCCGATGTCCAAATTGTAAGATTCCATTTCTATAAATCCTCGACGCCAACAACAATAAAAGACCTGCGCTTAACAATAATATTATGAGAGATAAATAAAGTTTCCAAGCACCACCATCTGCAAAACCATATGATAACTCAACCATCATTACAGTTGGAGCTGTGAATGGTATATAGCCCAACCATTCACTTAGAATCGTATCTGGATAATAGATTTCATAATAACCGGCCACAACGGCAATAATCAAAATCATAACAATTGGGATAACAAACTGTTGACCGTCTGATTCTGAACCAACAGATGCACCAATCATTGCAAAAAATGCACTATAAAATAAGTACCCCGCAATAAAAAACAGCCCAAAAAAGACCAACATATTCGTATACTGAATCTGCTTATAAATTAATTCAACAAAAGGACTTTGCTGTGCAAATTGATTCATTTCATTTACCCCGCTACCCAATTCTTTCGCTACCAAAGTTGGATCAAGTAAATCTGGGAAAAAACTCATACGGAATAGCCATAGACCAGCACTAATAGTCACACCCCACATGATAAACTGAAGAAGAGCAGAAAACCCAATTCCCAATATCTTTCCGCTCAGCAACTGGCGTGGTGTCACACTCGAAAGCAGTACCTCAACAATCCTATTGGACTTCTCTTTGGCTACACCTCGTAACATAGTCATACCGAACGATAGAATAAAGAAAATTATAATTGATCCAAAAATAAACCCTACCCATCCAGTAGTTTCTGACCTTTCGTCTCTCGGATCATATGTATCTTTTAACGTGATTTGTAATGGCTGCTTAATCGATCTGAATTCTTTTATAGACAAGGAAGTAAACTCCTTAACCATAATCTCTTCGAGCCGTTTTTCAACATGATAAACTAACCGCCTCTGAACTAATTCAGAAGGCTTCACACGGTATGATATGATCACGTTTTTATTCGTGACTACCTTTTCATTTATCCAGACTGTTAAGTCATAATCCTGATATTTTTTGCCTTTTGCAAATTCATCATAATCAACAAAAGCATTGATGAAATCCACGTCAAAAAGAGGATCTTTTCTAGCGTTCAATTTGTTTTCAAACAGTTCGTTCTTGTCCATTATCAGGACATCCCACGACTGTTTTTTTGCACCAGTAGAAGAAAGGAAAATATATAATAGACCTAAAACGATCAAAGGCCCTACAACCATTAATGCAAGATAAGATCGAGTTGTTAAACGCTCCCAAATCTCTCGCTTTGCGATGAGCAATATTTTATTCATCTTCAGGAGGTTTTTCAGGTTTAACTTGCTTCACAAAAATTTCTTCCATTCCAGGCAAGATCTCCTCAACTGAATTGATCTTAACTTGACCCATGGTCGCATTTAGCAAATCATTAATGGAGTTTTCATTTCTCATTTTCAATCGAACACAAAACTTATTTTCTCCCATGTCCACCTTCTCTATGATCTCGTAACCAACCCATAAGGCATTCGCAAAGGCAATCATGTTCCCTTCGAAACAAATCTGATATAGCCCTTCCTTGTGATGATTTCTCAACTCATCGATTGATCCTTTAAGTAACTCTTCTCCGTTATTAATAAGGATTGCTCGATCACAAATAGCTTCTACACTATTCATATTATGAGTAGATAATAAAATTGCCCTGCCCTCGCTTTTAAATCTTTTAATTTCTGAACGAATAAGGTCAATGTTTACAGGATCAAAGCCACTGAACGGTTCATCTAAAATAAGTAAAGAAGGATCATGAAGAACAGCGGCTATGAATTGAATCTTTTGGGCCATTCCCTTGGATAGTTCTTCAATCCGTTTTTTCGTCCAGTCCTCTATTTGGAATTTTTCCATCCAAAAATTGATCTGTCGTTTAGCGTCTTTTTTAGACATTCCTCGAAGTCTCGCAAGGTACAATAATTGACGATGAACCGTCATCGTTTTATACAAACCACGTTCCTCTGGCAAGTACCCAATATTTACTAGATGCTTCGCACTCATCACGTTTCCATCAAAAAGTACGTGACCACGATCTTGATCTATGATCTGATTTACAATACGCAATAATGATGTCTTACCCGCTCCGTTTGGACCGAGCAAACCAAATATTTCTCCCTTATTCACAGAGAAATTAATATCGTGCAAAATTTTATTGCCCCGATAACTTTTCGATATTTCCTCTATTGCCAGCAATACTTTATTCTATTTCTTCCAAATCAAATGTACTCAATAACTTGATTTGATTTCTATATAAAAGAAGCAAGTCGTCGTTCTCCATCTTTTTCAGTAAGCGCGAAATCACTACTCGCGATGTTGCCAAATCATTAGCGATTTCCTCGTGAGATAGATTTAGAAGCTTTGAGCCAGAATTTTTAGCCTTTTGTCCTAAGTAAGTTTTGAGCCGTTCGTCTAGTTTTTGAAATGCAATTTGATCAATCGTATGCAACATTTCATTAAATCGATTTCGTATAGTACCCATTACGAAACTCTTCCAGCTGGAATATTCACGCAACCATTCGTCCATTACAGCAATTGGAACTGTTAACATAACAACATCGTCTTCTGCAACTGCCTTTATTTCACTGGGGAACTGCTCCATACAGCACGTGAAAGTCATTGCACAACTTTCTTTGGCATTCACATAATAAAGTAGAATTTCTCGACCGTCTTCATCTCTTCTTGACACTTTTACTGTTCCAGAAGAAATTATGGGCATACTGCGTACAATCTGACCATAATCCAGGATTGTTTCCCCTGCCTTTACTTTTGTTTCTGTAGCCTTAGCTTCGAATTCTTCCAATAATTTTGGTTCGAAAACCGCTCTAAACTTATTTAATGCATCCATATCTCAAAAATAATTGATTTTTCTAGATTTCTGAGTACACAATGATGTTTTCCAAAATCCCTCTGGAGAAGTCACAACAAATCACGATATTTGTAAAAATTTTAGGCATGGCAAAAATTACCACACTCAGTGAATTCATAATGCATCGTCAAAAAGACTTTCCTTTCGCTACCGGCGAATTGACAAGTTTGCTGAATGATATTTCAATCGCTTCTAAAATTGTTAATCGAGACGTTAATCGTGCTGGATTAGTAGATATTTTAGGCGCGAAAGGAGAAACAAATGTTCAGGGAGAGGAACAGCAGAAATTAGATGTTATCGCAGATGAGGCATTTATCAATGCTTTTAAAAATGGAGGTGAAGTTTGTGGTATCGCATCAGAGGAAAATGAAGATTTTGTAGCCTTTAATGAAGAGCATTCTAAGAATGGAAAATATGTTGTGTTATTTGATCCTCTGGATGGTTCGTCTAACATTGATGTCAACGTTTCTATAGGTACGATCTTCTCAATATATAGGAGAAAGTCTGAAGTTGGAACATTGGCTACGGAAGAAGACATGTTACAGAAAGGGACAGAACAAGTTGCTGCGGGATACGTACTCTACGGATCATCTGCTATGCTCGTTTATACAACCGGAAAAGGTGTGAATGGTTTTACACTAGACCCTTCTATAGGTGAATTTTGCTTGTCACACCCAGATATTAAAATGCCTGAAACAGGAAAAACATACTCAATGAACGAAGGTAATCTTGATCGCTGTGACCCAGGATTAAAAGACTACGTTAACTTTTGCCGTGAAGACGATCCTTCAACCAATCGTCCTTATTCAGGAAGATATATCGGCTCTTTAGTTGCTGATTTTCACCGTAATTTATTGAAAGGAGGTATTTATATTTATCCAACAACAAACAACTGGAAAGAAGGTCGATTACGCTTATTATACGAGTGTAACCCTTTAGCATTTATTGCTGAACAATCTGGAGGGATCGCAACAGACGGTCACCAGAGAATTATGGATATCGAGCCAAAAGAACTTCATCAAAGATGTGGTTATTTCGTAGGATCATCGAAGATGGTAGAGAAAGCAATGGGCTGTTTGAAAGAAAACCCTACTTCTGTTCACTAAATTATTAGCGATGAGAAAAATTTTTCATTTATCAAGTTGCAACACAAACCAACGAATTCTCAAAGAAATGAATATTGGTGATGATGTGCAGCTGCAAGACATCAAAGAAGAAAATATTGATGAAGACATGTTAGACCTAATTAAAGATCATGTCGGGTCATACGAGGGGATGTTTAGCAAAAGAGCAATGAAATATCGTTCTTTAGGGCTCAATAAGATGAATCTTTCAGAAGATGATTATAAGAAATATATGCTCCAGGAATATACTTTCTTAAAGCGTCCTTTTATTATTCTTGAAGACCATGTCTTTGTAGGAAACTCGAAAAATACAGTAGAAGCAGCTAAAGAAGCGTACGCCGCACTGCATGAATAAAACAATACTTGCTCATTTCGCGCTCTTTGGTCTCAATATGCTTTACGGCGCGAATCACCTGCTTGCAAAAGGGGTTATGCCTGAGTACTTAGGTCCGAATGCCTTCATATTTTTACGAGCGGCTACAACAACCATCCTTTTCGTAGCGATATTTCTAATCTTTATAAGAGAGAAGGTCGCAATTAAAGATATTCCTCTTCTTGCTATTACCGGTTTTTTTGGTGTTGCCATGAATCAATTGTTTTTCTTCAATGGTTTAGAACTTACCTCTCCTATTAATGTCGGGATCATTATGACGTCTACTCCTATTCTAGTCGTCATACTTTCTTATTTTATATTAAAAGAAAAGATCACTACATTAAAAGCAGTTGGTATTTTCGTAGGGGCTATTGGTGCTATTGCGTTAACAACTTTAGGCAAAGAGCCTGGCTTTGACTCTCCTCTTGGAGACCTTTTTATTTTTATCAATGCTTTGTCTTTTGGTATTTACCTTGTTATCGCCAAACCTTTAATGAACAAATATCGACCTCTTACGGTGATTACATATAATTTCATTTTTGGATTGGGTTTTATACTGTGCTATCCAAAAGTATGGTCTGATCTAGATGCTGCAGACTTCTCGACTTTTCCAGATGTAGTTTGGCTTAAAATTTTATACGTGATTTTTGGAGCTACATTCTTAACGTACTTACTGAATATTTTTGCGCTCAAACATGTTTCTCCAAGTGTTAGTGGAAGTTATATATACACGCAGCCCATGCTAGTCATGGTTTTCACTGTACTGTTTGCATACTTTGGTTGGACGGAAAGCTTTGTGGGTGCAATTACATTTGAAAAAGTGGCATACATGTTCATGATTTTCATAGGTGTTTATCTTATTTCTCGGTCTTCATACGTTCTCCGAAAGAAAAAACCAAAGGGGTAATTTGACACTTAGGCGGCCTACGCAACGATTCTTATATTTGTAACCTATAATAGCTCCTGAACAATCTGAATATCTAAAATGAAACATGTACTGCTCATAGAACTGGCAAACTCTCACGATGAATGTATGTATAGTCAAGTGCTCTTTTTAATAAAAGGAAGACATAAGGTGAGCATGATTCTATCCTCTCACGCCTTTGAAAACACGAAAAGCTTTCATCACTTATGTGAACACGTAGAAAAAAGAACGTTAGAAAACACATTTTCTGGCCATCAAAAACAGATAAAAGAAATCAAGTCGTTGAGTAATAAATGGGGGGTAGACACCCTTGTGTTCAATACTGCTCAAGGAAGCTTTGTTAGAGACTTTTGCATCTTCTCTCCTTTCTTTTCAAAGAAGGTTGCAGGAATATTACATAGTATCAAAAAGTTAGATAGTAGTTTTACTCAAAAATTTATCTCTCTAAAAATTAGAAATTACTTTTTACTGAGTGATATCCTTTGGAATAAAGTTGACAAGGACAAACGAAAACATGTAGAAGTTTTTTACCCTCTGTTTTTTGATTATTCTAAATCGTTAACACCCTTCGAGAAAGAAACGTTTAACATAGTACTCTCCGGTGGTGTAGAGAGCAGGAGAAAAGACCTTGACGGACTTTTAGAACTATTCAAAAAGAATGAAATACCTGAACACTGGAAGATTATTTTTGCTGGAAAATCTGACCCTGAAAGTGAAATATTTCTAAAACTTGATCGCTTTGTGAAAGAGCATGACTTAACTGAACAATTCAGTTTTTATCACGATTTCATTCCTACTGAAACGTTTTTTGAAATTATATCAACGGCGCATGTCATTTTACCACTAATACACCCTAACACGCCAAGTCACGACGAATATATGAAGCGTCAAATTTCTGGTGCATTTAATTTGGCCTATGGTTTTCGAATTCCACTAATGATACACGAAGAATTCTCAAATTATGAAGAGTTTGTAGTCTCGGCTTTTTTCTATTCTTTAGACACACTAGTTGATAAGCTTAAAGACATAGATAATAATCGTCCCCTATTGACTGAAAAGAGAAAGCGTATCGAAGAACATGAATTGTTTTCCTTTGAAAAGCAACAAAAAAATTATCTTAGAGTAATTGAAAGGTAATTTTTGCCCGCTATAATTGTATTTTTAATGAAACTCATTTTACATGAAAAGAAGAACTTTTTTCAAGAATTCATCGCTTACAGCGGCAGGGATTGCTGCTTCACCTCTATTGTTCGCCTCCAGTAACAGCGTGGATCAGGAAGAATTATACGAAGCCCTGGAAAATGGTGAAGCGAAGAATGTAATTTTTCTAGTTTCAGATGGCATGAGTTCAGGAACACTCAATATGGCCGATCTTTATGCTCAACGCATGAACGGAAGACGTACAAATTGGGTTAAACACATCATGGATGGTACGTTTAAGAGAAGTATGATGGATACGGCTTCAGCCAGTTCACTAGTTACAGATTCAGCGGCGGGTGGATCAGCATGGGGCGGTGGACATCGAGTTCCTAATGGCTCCTTGAATGTAGGTGCGAACGGGACAAACCATAAACCAATTCTTCAAAAGTTCAAAGAAGTTGGTAAGTCAGTTGGTTGTGTTACAACTGTTCCCATAACTCATGCTACACCAGCATCTTTTTGTGTCAATGAAAAATCTAGAAGCAATCAGTCTGGGATAGCCGAAAAGTATCTTGACCTTAAGTTCGATGTAATGATGGGGGGTGGACACGAATACTTTTCTTCGATTGAACGCAAAGATAAAAAGGACCTTTACGGGGCTTTTGAAGAAGGTGGGTATGCCATTGCAAAAAACAAAGAAGAACTGAGGGACTTATTAACTACTGATAAGCCTCTTCTTGGAGTTTTCAGTAAATCAGCTTTGCCTTTTACGGTTGATCAAATCAATGATCAAAAATTACAAAAAACAATACCCACGCTCCCAGAGATGACGGCAGTGGCAATAGAAAAAATGAAGCAGAATAAAAAAGGATTTGTGCTACAAGTTGAAGGGGGGAAAGTAGATTGGGCTGCACATTCAAATGATACAGGAGGACTAATTCTTGACCAGATAGCTTTTGACGAGTCTGTTCGTGTGGCAATGGATTTCGCTGAAAAGGATGGAAATACTTTGGTTATTGTGACAACAGATCACGGGAATGCAAATCCAGGATTATTTTACGGGAAAAATGCGGATAAGAATTTCGATAGAATTAAGGAGTTCAAGCACTCCAATAAATGGATTATGGATGGTGTGACGAAAAACACTACTCCTAAAATGCTTAAGGAGCTCATTGATTTTGCGCAAGGTTATCAACTTTCAGACGAAGACGCAAAATACCTTATTAGCTTAATAAATCCGCTGAATGAGGAAGAGTTATACGATGACTACAAAAAGCCATTTGCTGAACTAGCGAGAATTCAAAAAAAACATACCTCCGTGGGTTGGGCTGATATGCATCATTCTTCCGATTATGTTGAAGTTGGTGCTTACGGACCAGGAAGTGAGTTGCTCCCGCCGTATATCGAAAATACATTCCTACATAATATGATGTTAACCGCAACAGGGGTATATGCAGAACCTACTTCGCGATAGCAATTGTAACAAAACTAATTTTCAACTTAGGATTGTATTCCTTTAGTGTCTTTGCGGCAGACTCTAAGGTAGATCCTGTCGTGAGCACATCATCAATTAGTATTACATGTTTTAAGCCGTCCATAGATTTAGGCCTAACCCTAAATATTGATTTAACATTTTTCCAGCGCTCTTCTTTCGATTTTCTTGTTTGCGACTCGTGATGCTTTTTTCTTTCAAGACCTTCTCTAATCTTAATCCCGCTTTTCTCCGAAAAACCTTTCGCAATGAGTAAACTTTGATTGTAACCTCGCTTATAGTTCTTTTTTGAATGGAGGGGGATTGGTATAACTGCATCAACCTCGCCTATCCAATTTACACCCGAAAGCTTCTTGGCCATTAATCCTCCCATATATATTCCAAGTTGGTGACCTTCTTTATACTTAATTTTATGGAGGATGGTTTGAGTTGAATTGCCCTTTTCATAAAAAAGCATTGCAAAAACGTGTTCTATCTTTTCACGGCCCCAGAATAGCTCATCTCCCAAAGAAGAATCCTCATATTTTTCGAAATATGTATAGTGCAGATCATTGAAACAAGCAAAACAAATATTCTCCATTTGGTCAGGTAATTCAGTTTCACAAACCACGCAATTATTTGGATAAATAAGTGACAAAAATCCCTTAATATTATTGTTTAAAAATGTGAAAGCCTTACTAAGCATGAGTTTTAAAATTAAACCTAATTATTCAACAATCAATTGTTATTAAGATACATCAATTTTAGTTTTTGAAGGGAAAACTTTCACTTAATTTTATAGAGCGTTCTAATACAAAGGGTTTCAACGATTAACTGTCGTTCATAAAAGATAAAATAACATTATTAGTAGATAAACAAGATTAAATTTCTGTGAATATCTTTTAATTTGATGTTAATAATGTCTTCTTCTTGCACTAGTCAAGGAGTTGAAAATTTTATCCACAATTGAAACACTGAATTGTGAATTTCTTTAATTGTTAGAGCGGAATTAATTGACAATTTTTGTAGTGCTCTCTGACGAGAAAATCACCAGCTTTTCTTTGTCAAATTGGTAACAAATCGAGCATCAAACTTGAACGTAAAAAGTCAACTATTTAATGCAGTAAAACGGGCTGCAAATGAAATATATTTACAACAATAAAAAAGGTTAATAAATGGCACAAGACGAACCAATTTTAATGGAAAACAAAGACCGCTTTGTATTATTTCCAATCAAACATGACGATATTTGGGCATTCTATAAAAAAGCAGAAGCGAGCTTTTGGACGGCTGAAGAAATAGATTTATCTCCAGATCTAGTAGACTGGGAAAACAAATTAAATGACGATGAAAGGTATTTCGTAAAACACGTACTTGCTTTTTTCGCGGCTTCCGATGGAATTGTTAATGAAAATTTGGCTGAAAATTTTGTAGCTGAAGTACAATACACTGAAGCTAAATTCTTTTATGGTTTCCAAATTGCAATGGAGAACATTCATTCTGAAACTTATTCTTTGTTGATCGATACTTACATAAAGGATAGTGAAGATAAAGCAGGACTTTTCAACGCAATAGAAACAATGGAATGCGTTAAGAAAAAGGCTGACTGGGCATTACGTTGGATCGATGAAGGAAACTTTGCGGAAAGACTGATTGCGTTTGCTGCGGTTGAAGGAATCTTCTTTTCTGGTTCTTTCTGTTCTATCTTCTGGTTAAAGAAAAGAGGTTTAATGCCTGGACTTGCTTTCTCAAACGAATTGATTTCAAGAGACGAGGGGCTACACTGTGATTTCGCATGTTTACTTTACAACAATCATCTTGAAAATAAACTGCCTACTGAAAAGGTACGATCTATCATACTAGACGCTGTTGAGATTGAAAAAGAATTTATCCTAGAAGCTCTTCCTGTAAGGCTGATAGGGATGAACTCAGATTTAATGTCACAGTATATTGAATTCGTAGCGGACAGACTTCTTCTTGAGCTTAATTGTGAAAAAGAATTCAATGTTTCAAATCCTTTTGACTTCATGGACATGATCTCCATTCAAGGAAAAACTAACTTTTTTGAAAAGCGTGTCGCTGAATACCAAAAAGCTGGAGTTATGTCAGGAAAAGAAGAGAAACCTTTTAGTACTGACGAAGACTTTTAACAAAAAAATTAATAAACCCATTATAAACTTACCAGCATGTACGTAATAAAAAGAGACGGTAGAAAGGAGCCTGTAAAATTCGATAAAATCACAGCACGAATTGTAAAGATGTGCTACGGACTTGACCCATTAGTTTCACCAGAGAGTGTAGCAATGAAAGTGATTGAAGGAATCTACGACGGTGTAACAACAATTGTATTAGATAACTTAGCGGCAGAAACAGCTGCTTCGAAAACAATCGAACACCCAGATTATGCATTGTTAGCATCACGTATTTCAGTGTCAAACCTTCACAAAAACACGAAAAAAACATTCTCCGAAACAATGGAGGATCTTTACAAATATATTGATCCAAAAACTGGAAAGAACGCTGCACTTATAGCAGATGACGTTTATGATATAATTCAAAAAAATCAAGAGCGATTAGATTCGAGTATTATCTACGATAGAGACTTTCGTTATGATTACTTCGGATTCAAAACCTTAGAGCGTTCATACCTTTTGAAGTTAGACGGTGAGATCGCTGAGCGTCCACAACACATGTTAATGCGTGTTTCTGTTGGTATTCATAAAGATGATATCGAGTCAGCAATTAAGACGTATAACCTAATGTCAGAAGGTTGGTTTACTCATGCAACACCAACTTTATTCAACGCGGGTACTCCAAAACCACAAATGTCTTCTTGTTTCTTGTTAACAATGAAAGAAGATAGTATTCAGGGAATCTATGAGACACTTCAGAATTGTGCTCAGATCTCTCAATCTGCCGGAGGTATTGGACTATCTATTCACGATATAAGAGCTAAAGGTTCTTACATCCGTGGAACGAATGGTACTTCAAACGGTATCGTTCCTATGCTTCGTGTATTTAACGACACAGCTCGTTATGTAGACCAAGGTGGAGGAAAGCGTAAAGGTTCTTTCGCAATGTACTTGGAACCTTGGCATGCTGATGTATTCGATTTCCTTGAAATGAAAAAGAATCATGGTAAGGAAGAAAATAGAGCACGTGACCTTTTCTATGCACTTTGGATTCCAGACTTGTTCATGGAGCGTGTAGAGCAAAACGGAGAATGGACATTAATGTGTCCTAACGAATGTCCAGGTTTATCTGATGCATACGGAGATGAGTTTAAAGCACTATACGAAAAATACGAAGCAGAAGGAAAAGGAAGAAAGACAATTAAAGCGCAAGACCTTTGGTTCAAAGTTCTTGAATCTCAAATTGAAACTGGAACTCCTTACATGTTGTACAAAGATGCAGCGAACGAGAAGTCTAACCAGAAGAACTTGGGTACGATTAAGTCTTCTAACTTATGTACTGAAATCATCGAGTACACTGCTCCTGACGAAGTTGCCGTATGTAATCTCGCATCATTAGCTTTACCTAAATACGTTACAGAAGATGGTTTCGATCACGATAAACTTTTTGAAGTAACTTATCAAGCTACAGTAAACTTGAACAGAATTATCGACCGTAACTACTACCCAGTAGAGGAAGCACGTAATTCAAACATGCGTCACCGTCCAATCGGATTGGGAGTTCAAGGATTAGCTGATACTTTCATCAAACTAAGAATGCCATTTGATTCAGCAGAAGCAAAGGAATTAAATAAAGAAATATTCGAGACGATCTATTATGCTGCAATGACAGCTTCTAAAGATCTTGCTCAAGAGGAAGGCCCATACGAAACATGGGAAGGCTCTCCTATTTCGCAAGGTACTTTCCAATTCGACATGTGGGGGGTTACTCCATCAAATCGTTGGGAATGGGATGTATTGAGAGAAGAGGTGAAAGAACATGGTGTACGTAACTCATTGTTAGTTGCTCCAATGCCAACTGCTTCTACAGCTCAGATTCTTGGAAACAACGAGTGTTTCGAACCATATACATCTAATATCTACACAAGACGTGTTCTTTCAGGTGAGTTCATCATCGTGAATAAACACCTACTTAGAGACCTTGTAAAAGAAGGTTTATGGAATGACAACATGCGTCAAAAACTAATGGCAGCAAATGGATCTGTTCAGGAAATTCCTGAAATTCCACAGAATATTAAAGACTTATATAAAACAGCTTGGGAACTTTCTCAAAAATCTATTATCGAGCAGGCTGCTGACCGTGGAGCATACATCTGTCAGTCTCAGTCTTTGAACATCTTTATGGAGAATGCAAACTTTGGTAAATTAACCTCTATGCACTTCTACGGATGGAAACAAGGGTTGAAAACTGGAATGTATTATTTACGTACTAAGGCAGCTACTGATGCGATCAAATTTACTGTTGATAAGAGTGTTACATCTCAAGGTAAGCCAGAGGCAAAACCAATGACGACCGAAGAGATTCAAGCACAAGTGTCTTGTTCAATAGATGATCCAGACGATTGCGAAATGTGTAGTGGTTAATAATTGTGCCGTTTTTATTGCACTACTCACACAAAAGCACGTCTGTAATGGACGTGCTTTTTTTATTTCACTAATCTTTGCAAGGAAGAAACAATTAAGTCCTACCAAATTTTTACTTTTGATACCAAACTAAAACATTCAACCATGAGTAATACAGACGCAATCAAACAGGGAGACGTTAACTATACAATAAACGACAAAGGGATAGCAACAGTGGTTTTTAACCATCCTTTGAGCAATTCACTTCCTGGAAGAGTTTTAAAAAAACTTGCTGATACAATTACAGTACTGGGTTCACAAGATGACGCAAAGGTAATCATCTTAAAATCTGAAGGTGAACGTGCCTTTTGTGCTGGAGCCAGTTTTGATGAATTGATTTCTATTAAAGATCTGGATACTGGAAAGAAATTCTTTATGGGTTTTGCGAATGTAATCAACGCTTGCAGAAAGTGTCCGAAATTGATTATTGGTCGAGTTCAAGGAAAAGCTGTCGGTGGCGGCGTTGGACTCGCAAGTGCTGTAGACTATTGCTACGCAACTAAGTTTTCGTCCATTAAACTTTCTGAACTTGCAATTGGAATTGGACCATTTGTAGTAGGACCTGCCGTTGAACGTAAGGTCGGGACATCTGGAATGAGTCAACTTGCTATAAATGCTACAGCATGGCAATCAGCAGAGTGGGCAACAGAAAAAGGACTTTATGCAGAGGTGTTTGATGACATTGACCAACTCGATGAAGCCGTTGACACACTCGCTAATAAATTAGCAAATTCTAATCCTGAAGCAATGAAGCTCTTAAAAGAAGTGTTCTGGCAAGGAACAGAAAATTGGGACCAACTACTATCCGATCGTGCCGCACTAAGTGGGGAGCTTGTCCTTTCTGATTTTACGATTAATGCTATCAATGCATTCAAAAAGAAATAACCCTTGGATACCGATTATCTAACATATGTCAAAGATGAACTTTTTGACTTCTTAAAAGACGTTGGGCCAACGGCAGTTAAAGCAATTATCGCTCTTGTAGTCGGATTACTCCTCATTCGTTTACTTAAGAATCTAATCAAACGGCTTCTACGAAAAACAAAAATTGAGCTGTCATTGAGGACTTTTATAGAAAGCTTATCCTCTTTTATTTTATACGGCTTACTATTCACAGTTATAGGCATAATACTTGGAATACAAGCAACCTCTTTCATAGCACTCTTTGGTGCAGCCGGTATCGCTATCGGGTTGGCATTACAGGGAAGTCTTGCAAACTTTGCAGGAGGCGTACTCATTCTTGCCTTTAAACCTTTCAGAGTAGGAGACCTCATTGAAGTTAATGGTAAACTAGGCGAAGTTCAACAGATTGACATTCTATATACGCGGGTTGAGACTTTCGATGGAAGGATCATTACTATGCCAAACGGAAATGTAGCCAATAGTGATGTTGACAACCGTACCATGAAGGACATTAGACGTATTGATCTGTTTTTAAAGTTTTCTTTCGAAGAAGATATTGATAAAATCAGAGAAGTTTTATTGATCTCATTAGCGGATGACGACAGAGTATTAGCAAACCCCGCTCCTGATGTTTGGCTAGATAAAATAGGCGACTATGAATTAGTTATTACTGCACGTTCTTGGGTTAAATCTAGAGATTACTGGCCACTGTATTGGGAGCAATTGGAAGCTATAAAAAAAACATTGGATAAAGAAGGTATCCAACTTACCATTCCAAAGAGAGGGGTTTATCAACTTGGAGAAGAAATACCACAGTCAAAACAGAGGAATTAATCGTTTTTTTATTCTTCCTCATCAAAGTAGCGTAAAACCTCTGGTATTTTGACTTTCCCCGGTTCTTCGCTTTTTTCCGCATTAAAGTATTCTAAAATCGCCTCTTTTATAAGGTGCTGCTGCTGTCTTTCATCTAAAGGGGGGAGCTCCTTAACAAATTTAAAATGAGGCCAATTATCTTCATCTCTTCCACGGGTTTCATAAAAACCATAAGGCTCTAACACAGTGCAAACCGCAACATGCATTAACTCCGTTTTTTGGCGCTTCGAGAACTTTTGGTAGCCCTTTCCTAACTCTTGTACTCCGATCAGAAATAATATGGCCTGAACGTCTAGCCCACCACCGAACTTCTCATCTAGTTCAGCTACCAACTCCTTAAACTTTATTTCAATTGCATAATCCACACTACAAAGTTAACCATTGCTATCGACATTCAAATGTTTCATTACTTTTGTTCTATGACAAAGATTCTCGTCATTCGCTTCAGTTCTATCGGAGATATTGTGTTGACATCTCCCATATTTCGATGCCTAAAAGAACAAGTGAACGACGCTGAAATTCATGCGCTCACAAAGAAACAGTACGGTTCTTTATATCGTAACAACCCCAATATTAATTCGGTCCATGAATGGTCGGAAGAAAACAAGGAACTAATTCAACAGTTGAAAAACCTATCGTTTGACTATGTAATCGATCTTCATAGAAACATAAGAACTCAAAAGATTAAATCATCTCTCAAGCAGAAGAATTTTACTTTTCCAAAACTGAATGTCCAAAAATGGTTGTATGTTAATTTTAAGTACAATAACATGCCCAAAGTCCATGTTGTTGACAGGTACTTTGAAGCTGTTAGACCTTTAGGTGTTAAAAACGACCGTGAAGGGATCGAGTTCTTTGTTTGCAAAAGTTCGCATGTTGACAAGCAAAAACTAACCAAAGGAAAAGATTATGTCTGTTTTGCAATTGGCGCACAATTCGCTACTAAGAAGATGCCTGTTGAAAAACTCGTAGAAATCATATCAAACATCAATACACCTGTTGTAATTATTGGTGGAAAAGAGGATATTAAAGAAGGTGAAGAGATTTGTAAAGCACTTCCTGAACACCAAATATATAATACGTGTGGTGAGTATAGTATCGAAGGGTCAGCTTCGATAATAGAACAAGCCAGGTTACTTGTCACACACGATACTGGAATGATGCATGTTGCAGCTGCATTTGAAATACCGATTGTAAGTATATGGGGAAACACAGTGCCTGATTTTGGAATGTATCCGTATCGCCCAAAAAGTCCAGAATCTTTTACAATTCATCAAGTCGAAAACTTGTCTTGTCGCCCATGTTCCAAGATTGGATATCAAAAATGTCCTAAAAAACATTTTCGATGTATGATGGATCAGGATGTTCAAGATATCAATTCCAGCATTCAGAATTTTCTATTGTAATTCGGTATTCATCATCTTACTGAACTATCTCATCGGTAGAATACATTGAATGCTTCCACTAAAAATTACTAACTTTGCCCTTCTTTAAAAATAAACGTTTTATGAGCGCAGCATATCCTGAATATAAGGGACTCAACTTGCCAAATGTAGCAGAGAGAGTGATGAAGAAATGGGAAGAAGAAAAAGTCTTTCAAGCTTCAATTGATTCTCGTGATGAAAACAAGCCCTTTGTGTTTTTCGAAGGGCCTCCTTCAGCGAATGGACTTCCCGGAATTCACCATGTAATGGCGCGTTCGATAAAAGATATTTTTTGTCGTTACAAAACCTTAAAAGGATATCAGGTAAAACGGAAAGCAGGTTGGGATACCCACGGACTTCCTGTTGAGCTGGGTGTAGAAAAAGAACTCGGCATTACCAAAGAAGATATCGGAACGAAAATCTCTATTGAAGATTACAATAAGGCCTGTAAGGAGGCGGTAATGCGTTATACTGATGTTTGGAACAACCTGACCAAGAAAATGGGATACTGGGTTGACATGGAAAACCCTTACATCACTTACCAATCCAAATACATGGAAAGTGTTTGGTGGCTCTTAAGTCAGTTAAACGATAAAGGATTAATTTATAAAGGATATACTATACAACCATATTCACCAAAGGCCGGTACTGGTTTATCGACACATGAATTAAATCAGCCGGGTTGTTATCGCGATGTAAAAGATACTTCTTGCGTTGCTCAGTTTAAAGCAATCAAGAATGAAGAAAGTCAAAAAGTGTTTGATCAAGTTCCTGCCGGAGAAGATCTTCACTTGCTTGCGTGGACGACAACTCCATGGACGCTTCCTTCAAATACTGCATTAACAGTAGGTAAGAAGATCGAATATGTTTTAGTACATTCTTATAACCAATATACGTTTGAGCCAATTCATGTATTGGTTGCAAAGGCTTTAGTAAACAAGCAGTTTTCTAAAAACTATTTCCAGGTTGAAGACCAAGAAGAATTATCTAATTATGAAAAAGGAGGAAAGAAAATTCCATTTTTCATTGGGGCTGAGTTCACTGGTGCTGATTTAATTGGAATGCGTTATGAGCAGTTGTTGCCTTACGCTCAACCGATGGAAAATCCAGAAAATGCCTTTCAAGTAATCCCTGGTGACTTTGTTACAACGGAAGATGGTACAGGTGTTGTGCATACTGCACCTACTTTTGGAGCCGATGATGCCATGGTTGGCAAGCAAGCGGGTGTTCCAGGATTATTAGTGGAAGACGAACGTGGAAATCCCGTTCCTTTGGTGGACCTTCAAGGAAGGTTCCGTCCTGAAGTAGGAGAGTTTGCTGGAATGTATGTGAAGAATGAATTTTATGACGATGGAGAAGTTCCCGAAAAGTCTGTTGACGTGCTTATATCCATTAAACTGAAAGAGGAAAACAAAGCTTTTAAAGTTGAAAAATACGAACACAGTTACCCGCACTGCTGGAGAACTGATAAACCTGTTTTATATTATCCGTTAGACTCTTGGTTCGTCAAAGTGACGGATAAAAAAGACCGTATGATGGAGTTGAATAAAACCATCAATTGGCAACCGGAATCTACAGGAACTGGTCGTTTCGGTAAGTGGTTGGAGAATTTGAATGATTGGAACTTATCGAGATCTCGTTATTGGGGTATTCCAATACCAATCTGGAGAACCGAAGAAGGTGACGAGCAGATCTGCATCTCTTCCATTAAGCAGTTAAAAGAAGAATGTGAGAAAGCTGTTCAAGCTGGGGTTATGGTTAATAATCCTTTATCAGACTTTGATCCTTCAGATATGTCGCAAGAAAATTACGACAAAGTAGACTTACACAAGAACTACGTGGATCAAATTACGCTTGTTTCAGATGGAGGAAAACCAATGAAGCGTGAATCAGACCTAATTGATGTTTGGTTTGATTCAGGGTCTATGCCTTATGCACAATGGCACTACCCTTTCGAAAATAAAGAAATGATTGATGATCATAAAGCGTATCCAGGTGACTTTATCGCCGAGGGTGTTGATCAAACAAGAGGTTGGTTCTATACACTGCATGCGATTGGAACTACTGTTTTTGATTCTGTAGCATATAAAAATGTGATCTCAAACGGCCTTGTCCTAGACAAGAATGGACAAAAGATGTCTAAGCGTTTAGGAAATGCCGTGGATCCATTTGAAACATTAGATAAATATGGTCCAGATGCAACGCGTTGGTACATGATCACGAATGCTGCTCCTTGGGACAACTTGAAATTTGATACAGAAGGAATCAAAGAAACACAACGTAAGTTCTTTGGTACTTTATATAATACCTATTCTTTCTTTAGCTTGTATGCGAACATCGATGGTTTTACATATCAAGAAGACCCTATTTCAATTGCTCAAAGGCCAGAAATTGATCGATGGATCATTTCTAAATTGAACTCTTTGATCAAAGAAGTGGATAACGCTTTCGAAACATTTGAGCCAACAAAAGCTGGACGACTGATACAAAGCTTTGTGAATGATCAATTATCGAATTGGTACGTTCGTCTATGTAGAAGACGTTTCTGGAAAGGTGATTATACACAGGACAAGATTTCTGCATACCAGACACTATTTGAATGTTTAGAGACCATAGCTGTGCTAAGTTCACCGATCGCCCCATTTTATTCGGATGAGTTGTTCAGTGACTTAAACAAGGTTGCTAAGCGTCATGATGCCACCTCTGTACACTTGGCTAACTTCCCTAGGGCAGTTGAAGCTGATATCGATACAGAATTAGAGGCTCAAATGGAAATCGCACAACAGGTTTCTTCCATGGCATTGAGTCTGCGTAAGAAAGAAAAGATCCGCGTTCGTCAACCATTACAAAAGATCATGGTTCCAATACTTGACCCTAGTTTCAAATCTCGAATAGAACATGTACAAGATTTGATTTTATCTGAGATCAATGTAAAGCAACTTGAATTGCTTGAGGATACTGCTGGTGTTCTTACAAAAAAAATCAAACCTAATTTCAAGACGATAGGGCCAAAATATGGAAAGCATATGAAGTCTATTGCTGGAATGGTCAATCAATGGGGTGAAAAAGAAATCGCCGCTGTTGAAAACAACAATGGTTGGTCGGGTGAAGTCAATGGAAAGCAAATCGAACTTGACATGAATGACTTCGAAATTGAAACGGATGATATTCCGGGATGGCTTGTGACTTCTGAAAACGGTGTTACAGTTGCTATGGATATCACGATTTCACCTGAGTTAAGGAAAGAAGGTATCGCTCGAGAAATTGTCAATCGTATTCAAAACTTCCGAAAGGATGCCGGGTTTGAAGTGACAGATAAAATCAATGTTTCAATTGACTCTAACGAAGAGATCAATGCTGCAATAGAATCGAATAAAGATTATATCGCCGCTGAAGTTCTTGCTGATGCGATCAATGTGGGTTCTATTGAAGGAACAGAGTTCGTAGCTGATATTGAAAACGAAGGAGATACGAAAGTAGGATTAGTGAAGGTCTAATAAAGGAGCAATGCCACAAAACACAACTTCATTTCAATTTATTAGTGAACCCACAGATGTAAACTTTGGCGGTAAAGTTCATGGTGGTGTAGTTATGAAGTGGATTGATCAAGCTGCTTATACGTGTGCACGAACTTGGTCAGGTACGTATTGTGTTACAGTATATGTTGGAGGAATCCGTTTTCTTAAGCCAATAAGTATCGGAGATATTGTGAAAGTGGATGCAACTGTAATACATACAGGCAATTCTAGCATTCACATTGCAGTTGATGTATTCTCAAAAAACTTTGAAAAGGAATTTGAAAAAACTACGCATTGTGTGATTGTATTCGTTTCGGTAGACGAGGACGGTCAACCTCAAAAAGTAAGATCTTGGGCGCCTAGCACGGAAAAAGAAAAGAAACTTGCAGAGTATGCAAAGAAGTTGAAATCTCTACGTGAAAAAATCAGTGAAGAGATGAAGCCTTTTATGGAGTAATCAAATTACCAATTAATTATTGTTGCTCCTTTCTCTTTGAATAGGTCACGTGTATGTTCGTGACAGGTAAAAAGAACCACTTGACGATCTTTCGCGAAATCAGTTAACACCTTTGCTAAATTTTCAGCTCGGTGTACATCGAAATTAACCATAATATCATCAAGTGCAACCGGCAGAGGCTCAGCGTTTTTCTCATATTCCTCGATCAAACCAAGTCTCAGCGCTAATAATAGTTGCTCTCGTGTACCTCTACTTAACTCTTCCACTGTTTTATGACGTCCGCGGTTATCAATAATACTCACATGTTTTTCACTTAGTGATATGCGAAGATCTTCATAAGCGTTTTCCGTGATCGCCTTGAAATACTTGCGTGTTTGAGTAATTACTTCGGGCTGACGTTCTTGTTCATACCGTTGTTTACTCTCATTCAAGACCTCCAAAGCAAGCTTTGTTGTCAACCATTCTTTTGTTTCCTCTTTCAGTCTTTCTTGTAAGCTCTCCTTTTCATTTTGGAGCCCATACATTTCATCTGGTTCCAGGATATGTCTAATCTCTGTATTAATAGTGGCTAGCTCACGGTTTATCTCATCATATTTTTGCTTAACCGTTTCATAGTCGCTCTCCGTATTTTCTTTTTTTGTACTTAGTTCAGAAGGAGTAAAATGTTCTAATTCCTGCAAAGTGTTTTCCAACTGATCAGCTCCGCAGATAGTCTTGATGGTGCTTGCGGCATTTTCTTTTTTCGCCTGCAACTGGTCCCATTGGCCTTGTTTTTCAATCGCTTTATAAAAATCTTCTGAATTCTGCACATTTGCCTGAGCTAACAATTCTTTTTTCTCTTTTTCAAGTTGACTTGCAACCGATGCGGCATTCGCTAATTCTTGATTTTTCTTTTTAAGCTGATCTTCCAATAGGTCTTTATTGCCCTGGGCTTTTTCCTGCGCTTCTAAAGACTTAATGAGTTCATAAATTGTTTCTGATTCAAAACTATCTTGATCTGGAAAAATAGACTTTAGCTTTTCCTCAAACTGCTTGATGTGTTTCTGATTACTCTCAATCGTTCTTTTGGATTCATTTAATTCCAGGCTGAGTCTTTTCAACTCATCAACATTTGTTAGGAAATCACCTATTCGCTGAGCAGAAATATCTGCGGGAAGTCCCTTCTGCCTAAGCTCTTCTGCCCATTGACTATCTAGTTCGTTTAAAGCTATTTTCAATTCAGCTAAATCAGCTTTGATCTGTTTGACTTCTTTTTGAGATTGCTCTAATTCATGAGTAATTCTATCATGAGTTCCCTTTATATCATCGTACTTTTCAATACTTGATTTCAGCGATTCGATTTCTTTGTTGATTGAATTGGCATTTACACTTTCTGATGTGCCTGTTGTTTTCTGCTTCGTTGATAGAACAAAAATCAAGCTAAGTACAGCTAATCCCAAAACAATTCCTGCCGCTAAAAAATTAATTGCGAAAAGGGCTAATCCTGCCACTAAAAAAACTATTGCAACGATTAGTGGTGTTTTTGATGATTCAGTGGGCACTCTTCCTTGTAAAGCTTTCTGAAAAGCAGTATCCAATTCTGTTTTTCTATTCCTTGCTTTTTCACGCTCTGAATCAGTATTAATTGGTAAAGACTTCAACTCACCCTGCTGCTGAATTTGCTGATTTAACAATCGTTTTTCGTCTTTTTCTGACCGATTGTAAAGTTCTAGCTTCGCATCTAATTGACGTTGCAATCGTTGTTTCTGTTCAACAATTTCAGACGCCATAGACCTTAACTCAAAAGTCCCTTCGATCGATAATAGTTGCTCTTCCTTAAAGCCATCTCCCAATTTTTGAAGAATCTGTTCCCTCGAATTATTTGTGAATCGTGATTTTTCTTTCGCTTGTGAAATAGATGAAAGCGCTTCTTGATAAAGCTTCACATTCGTTTTAAAGAAGTCGAGTAAATGTGTATGTTCGGCAAACTCTTCTTTCCATAACACACTCGTAATTTCCTCATTTAATTGACTTACAGATTGTTCGAGTTTATCAAGCTCGGTTGTCGTAGCTTTAATTTGCCCCTCACAGGATTCAAAGTCTTCTTTAAGCTTAGCAGGAAAATGAGTTGTTTCTCCTAATTTATTTAGTTCCTCAGCAGCAACTTTATAATTAACATAAGGTTCATAAGCTCGTGAATAGTCCGCGTATTTATTCTTTGCGTTACTCAGTTCTTCCCTCGATTGCTGTAATTCTGACAAAGTGTTTTCTAACTCGTCTTTTTGACTGGAAAGGCGATCGTACTCACTCAGTTTTCCTTTCAACGCCCGAATCGCAGATTCTTTTTCTTGAATTTGATCAACCAAGTTAACCAGCACTTGGGTAGAACCTCTTGCTTTATAATATTCTTCCGAATGACTGACCAATCCTTTTTCGAACTTGCCAAAGTCCACACCAGCCAGACCCATTCCCATACTGAAAATGCGATCCTCCATACCAGAATCACTAAGCTGATTTACATTAAGTAATTCATCCAGCGTTACCGCATATACATTCTTGTATAGATCAATTGAGGCATTACCAATTAAACTTCGATAGGTTTGAAGGCTCTCCGTTTCTTGTCCATTTTGTTCAAATGCTACGTCCTTTCCATTCCCGTTTCTGTATATAGAAAAACCCTGGTCTGAACTATCGTTTAAGAAGAGCTTTCCACCATGATTACCTCCAGCAAGGGGTGGTCTCCTCTCGTCTTTATATCTCGGATATTCGAAAAGCGTAAACCGAATAAAATCAAGTAAGGTTGACTTTCCTGCTTCGTTTGGGCCGTAAAGAACATTGACTCCTTTTTGAAATCCATTTACATTCTTGTCGTGAAAGACTCCGAACCCATCTATATGTATTCTAACGATGTTCACGATTCATTTTGATTTTTTATCAGTCCTGCAACACATTTCCATTTTGCAGTTTCCAAAAGGCTTTCCAGGTCTAATTGAACCTCGTCTTTAAAATTTGTTTCGTTCAGTGCTCGTCCTGCTTTTGAGCCGGTGAGTTCCTTCATGACCTTTTCGATCAGCGCCGACTGATCTTCAGGTTTGGTCTGGTAATCATCAAAGCGCTGCAATAAATCGGCAATAAAATCAGAAGAGTTTTTTCGTGCTTCTAAGTCGATTTCTGGAAGAGTTTCATTGATGCATTTATCTATAAAAACGAATCGTTGTAGATAATCATTTTGGGCATTGATCTCATCGATCAGCGCTTGCATTTCGTCATGGTTAGAAAAGGTACTGTGCAATGCAGTTTTTCCTTTGAGTCGAATGCGCAACAAAAATGATTGCTCATTATTTAATTCCAATTTAAGATGCTCAAGCGCACTCGTGAAGTCCGCTAAACTTTCAAATCCATCTACATTCAATTCTGTATAATCGTATACGACTTTCGACAAAGAAACAAGTGAGTGATTATTCACTTTTCCTTGATCTACAGCAACTAAAGAACAGCCCTTTACTCCAGTTTCATTGAAATGACGCCCTTGAATGTTTCCCGGATATACTACCATAGGGTTGCTTTCTGAAAGGACTTCTCGTTTGTGTATATGACCTAATGCCCAATAATCTAAATTTGACGTCCGCAGCGTATCTAGATCAAAAGGGCAATACGGAGTGTGAGAATCATTTCCTGCAACCGTTCCGTGCAACAATCCAATCGAAAATGAACTTTTATCGTTGCGACTAAATTGCTTTGCGAGATTTTCATACTCTTCTTTCTGACCAAAGCTCACACCATAGATCTCAGCAATTGCTTCGTCACCTTTTTTTACCGAGTGCTGTTGGACCTCATTGGGCTGAAAAAGAACAACATTTTCAGGAAGTTTCAAATGATCCGACCAGCTATTCAAAGGGTCGTGATTTCCACATATGATATATACAGGAATGTCTGCCTGGCATAATCTTTCCAAACCTTTTACAAATCGATATTGAGCACTCAAACTTCCAGATTCACTGTCGAAACTGTCTCCTGCAATTAACACAAAATCAACTTGTTCTTCAAGAGCGCACTCAATCAAGGCTTCATATGCCCGAACCCCATGCTCAACAAGTGCACTTCCAAGTGCCTCATTCAATTTACTCACCCCTTTATATGGGCTTTCAATATGAAGATCGGCAGCATGTATGAATTTGAAATTGGCCATGACGAGGGTTTGTTCAAAGATAAAAAGATTCATGAGATTTAAATCCAGCTCAAGTTCACACCATTTTACTTAAAAGGGTATTCATGAAAAAGTGAACATCACCCAGGGAGTCTTTGTTGAATAAAAAAAATCAAAACGAAAAGACTTATGTTAAAAACAAAGACGTATTTAATCATTACCTTATTAATGTTTGGATTAATCAGCTGTAATAATGAAGAAAATACAGAAATGAAAAGTAATCCAAAAGAAGATAAAACAGAAAATAAATCAGACGACCAATTCGAAGAGAAAAATGAAATAACGCTTACCAAAATAGAATCTTTCGAAATGTTTTCTGATGCCAAGTTGAGCCTTAAACAGCCATCAACCGAAATGCTAATGGCAGGAGAAAATAAGTTCCAATTCAATGTTGAGAACTATTCATTGAAAGAACAAACATCAGACGCCCTGGAAATGGGTCTGGCAAACTCAGCGAAAGGACAACACGTTCATTTTATTTTGAATAATGGTCCTTATGGAGCGAAGTATGACGAGGAATTTGCAAAAGAACTACCTGTAGGAGATCATGTGATGCTGGCTTTTCTATCTAGATCCTATCATATGGCTGTCAAAAATGAGCACTCATACGTCCTAAAGAAATTCCGAGTAGGTGAGCCGGCGGAAAACCAAATGATGGATGTTGATTTCGAAGCACCTCATCTTTTTTACAGTAGGCCAAAGGGAACATATAAAGGAAAAGACACTGAGAAAGTCATGCTAGATTTTTTCTTGATCAATACTAACTTGTCCAAAGTTGGGAACAAGGTAAAAGCAACGATAAATGGAAAAGAATTTACAATCTACGATTGGGCGCCTTATGCAGTTGAAGGTCTACCAATGGGAGAAAACACGATCTCTTTAGAGCTTGTAGATTCAGAAGGGAATTACATTGAAGGTCCGTTCAATAAAGTTGAGCGTACCATTATACTCGAACAGTAGACCGTAGAGAACAATAGAGTGAAAGTCGTCTCTTGATTGAGGCGGCTTTTTTTATTTTCGTTTGTTCCAATCAAAATCTCTATTATTTACCAAAGTAAAACGTAGATTGATAAACAACTGATTCGTCGCTATGAATGTCTCCGATGGGGTTAATAGCATGTATCCTGCACGGATATGAAATCCGAAGATTTTGTATCCAACAACTGGAGAGATTCCAAAACGCTCAGCGTCAAAGTCAGATCGTAAGCAAACATCTACTCCATAAGTTAGGTCTAAGCGACTCGGCTTATGCCAATATCCACCATTTACTTGAAGAGCATTATTTGGAATGTTATATCCAAGACCCAAATGAAAAGCATTGGTTTTTGGTTTCTTCAATCGAATGTCTTTGTGTTGAAACTCCATTCCAATTTCTCCAACGGTATATCTTCCTTGTTGTATACCAAAGTATGGGCCTAGCTTCTTGACGCTTGGATCAATTAGTGGCTTCTTTTTCTTTTGTGACAATGCAGATGCTGACAACAAGATGAACATTATAATTAGAAGAACGCTTACTCTTCCCATAATTTATTGTGCGTTATCCAACGAGTCTTTTGCTCGTTTCAGTTCTTTCAAGTCTTCTAGGGTAATTCCGAGACTGTCTGCGGTATGCTTGAGTTCTCTGATATTCTCTAATGAGACATCCTGCCCTTCGAAAAGACCATTGCTCACATTATTTTTCATCCAGATCGTGCTCTCTTCTATAGCTGGAATAGTAGCAGTAGCGGTCACTTTCACAGGCTCATATAACAACGATTCTGACTTAATGTCTTCAGGAATAAAATCCCCTCTTTCATCGTAAGTTTCCAGTAAAATGATCAATATACTTAACGTATACACCATTTTGATCAACCCGAAAAGTAGTCCAAACGCCTTATTTAGTGGACTAAGGTTCACGACCTTTAACATTCGTTCGATCATCTTTCCTGCAAAAAAAACCATTGCTCCAACAGCTAAAAACGTCAATGTAAATGCGACAACAGGAAGATACTTACCTTCAATATCCATATTATCTTTGATCAACTCCGACGTCCAATCGGAAAAATGAATTCCAGCATAGATCCCAACAAGTAGGGCTAACAAAGTAAAAACCTCAATCACAAGGCCTTTTTTAAAGCCGACCCAAGCCGCATAAATTAGCGGAACAATAATGATAATATCCACAAAGTTCATGTTCCAAAATTAAGTGGAAATGCAGCTCTTTATTGATCTCATTAACAATCTTGCTAACAACTGATTTTGAATAATAAAAAAAGAGCTCCTTTCGAAGCTCTTTCCTTTGTTTTATAGTTGAACTCTCTACGCTATATTCGTAAAGACTTGCTGTATATCGTCATCATCCTCGATCTTATCCAAGAGCTTGTCAACCTCTTCCATTTGCTCTTCATCAAGTTCAATCGGAGCAGTTGCAAAACGCTTTAAGTTTGACTTAGCCACTTCGATCTCTTTTTTCTCAAGGGCTTCCTGAAGAGTTCCAAAACTTGTGTAATCACCATATATGATAATTTCATTCTCTTCATTTTTCTCAATCTCTTGTAGTCCAGCATCGATCAATTCAAGTTCCAGCTCTTCTATGTCTAGTCCTTCAGAATGTTCGCTATCAATTTCGAATACTGCTTTTCTGTCAAACATAAACTCTACCGATCCATTGGGAACAACTTGTCCACCCGCTTTATTGAAATACGATTTTACATTCGCTACCGTACGTGTCGAATTATCTGTAGCACACTCTACGTATACTAGTACTCCATGCGGTCCTTTTCCTTCATAATTGATCAGCTCGTAGTTCTCAGCATCTTTAGAAGATGCCCTTTTAATCGCTTTCTCAATATTATCTTTCGGTACATTTTGAGACTTGGCATTTTGAATAGCTGTACGCAATGTAGCGTTCATCGCAGGATCTTCTCCCCCATCTTTCGCTGCCATCGTAATAGACTTCAACAGTTTCGGGAACACCTTGGACATCTTACTCCAACGTTTTTCCTTTGCTGCTCTTCTTGCTTCAAATGCTCTTCCCATGATCTTATATTTTCAAACAAAAATAATGAATTCCCACAAAAACGCACATGACTTTACTAAGTTCGGTTAAGGTGCTGTTAAATTTGTTTTTCGTTCACTTCTATATTCGTATCTTTGAATGAAAATTACTAAGCTATGCGCCTGATATACCTATTATTACCTTTCATCTCTATTTCACTATTTGCTCAGGAAGCGAAGCTAGTTACTCAACAACGAATTCGCGGAACGATTACAAACTTTGTGTTCAGCCCAGATGGTGAATACATTGCGAATTGTAGCGAAGATGATAACAGCATTCATGTTTGGCATCTGGCATCTGAAAAGATTATTGGTTCTTTGCAGGGTTATCCTGAGCAGCCGGTTCAAGTTGCATATAGCTCAGAAGGGGATCAGCTACTAAGTGTTCACAAAGACAACCTAATTATTCGTTGGGACCTGGAAAGCTGGATGATCAAGGATTCAGTTCGTTTAGAAGAACAGCCCTCATGGATAGGTTTTGGTTCTTCACAACCTTTGATCGGAACACGAGATGAATTGATGATTTTTGGAAGTGACCTTAGTTCAAGTAAAACGATAAAAGTCAAAGGTGAGGTGAAAAGTGGTTATACTGCTGGAGACAAGGTGTGGGTTGGAACAGAGAACGGAGTTCTTTATAATATCGATCTCAAATCGGCAAGTACTATAAGTGAGTCCTCTTTTGATGATACTGATTTTCAGGAGATGGACCTATCTGAAAAAGAGAATCGAATATTGTCTTTCAATGAAGATGGATCCGTTTCAATAATCGCCAAAGGACAGCTTTCTTTAACGAAAACAATCAATCCCTTGAGCGGAATCAGTTTCGGGAACAAATATGGAAAGGTTCACGCCGAAAAAGGCAAGATCGTCTACATTAGTGAGGACAATCAAATCGATTGCTATAATCTTGAGGGAAATCTTCTTTTCAAACTAGTCGACACTGTAGAAGCTGAAAAAATAAAGGTCTTGGAATTCTCCCCAGATGGAAACGTGTTGTGTTCTTCTAGTTTTAAAGAAACCTTTTTCATGCAAACTAGAACTTCCCAGAATAGCATTAAAGTTTGGGACCTCACGAGAAAAGGTTTAATAGGCGAACTGAAAGGTTCTGTGAATCCGATCAATAAATTCACCTTTGATCCAGAACGAAATATAGTGGCACTTCTAGGAGAAGACCGTATAGTTAGTTTTTGGGATATGGATTATGCTGAGAAACTCTTCGAGCATCAATTGATGGAACCAAAAAAAGAACAGAAAATTGATCTTCTTTCTAATGAAGATAAAGAAGAAAGTACAAAATCCACCACTCTTTTTGGGGTGCGTGCTAAAGTGCCAAAACTCGCTACGATTAGAGACAAAGTTGTTGATAATACAGTGCGCAGAACGGTGAATAGAAAGATTAGAAAAGAGCCTGTGCTTTTCAAGTTTTCCTCAAAAGGAAACTACCTTATTACAAAGCTTGATGATGATGAAGTCCGCATCTATAAATTAGAGGAAGATCATGTTGAGTATATGCACTTCGCAAAACATCAGCAGGAACGCATCAACAACTTTATTACGAGTCCGGATGAGAAATACTTAATCTGTTTAGGTGCTGGAGACAAAGCTGTTTCCATTGTGGATCTTGAAACTGGCGAATTGAAAAGAAAATTGCAAACTGAAAATGAAGATGCCAATTATGAATTTATGAATAACGCTATATCTGTTTCGTATAATCCAACGGGGAAAAACTTTGCGATTTGTACAGGAAGAGGACAAATCTTTGTTTGGAGTAGCAGCTTTACTCGATTATTTAAATCTGAAGGCTCTAATATTTTCCGCGCAGGAAAAAATGCATTCGTCAATTACGCTCAAGATGGTAAAACCTTGTACTTAAAAGGAATTGACGGGGTTCGTGGTTACGATATTCATGAGTTTAATGTGCTCGGGACTACAAAGCTTAAAATGCCTGGAACCCCATACCCTCTTGGAGCTCCACAAGATTTTATGGTTGGATTTGATGACCAAAAAGGATACATAGAAGACCTCGAAACGAATAATTTGATCTCTTTCAATATTAATAAAAACCTCATCAATGATGTTGATGCATCACTTCGAGACTATATAGGTATTGCCATGAAGAATGGAGAATTTAGAGTTGTTGACGCAAAAAACGGTGCATTGCTCGCTACATTTATTGGTGAAGGTCAAAACACGATCATCAAAACAGAAGGCAATTATTATAAAGTAAATAAGGATGGTTTTGAATTAGTTTCTTTCCGTGTTGGTCGTAAAGCTTATCCTTTTGAACAATTCGATGCTTATTTCAATCGACCAGACCTTGTACTTAAATCACTAAAATGTCCAGACGGGGAATACATTGATTTGTATGCAAATGCTCATGATAGAAGATTGGTGAAGTTAAATATTGAAAAAGATGAGACCCCTGATTTTTCAGATTTACCTCAACTTTCGATCTTGAATAGAGGAGTAATTCCTTTCTCACAAAAAGAGAAGTTTGTCAAATTAAAACTGAAAGGGACAAGTTCGTCAAGCGAATTGGCAACAATGCGCATAACAATCAACAACGTTCCCGTTGAAGAACACACGTTAAGTGGGAAAAGCTTCGAGGAAGAAGTTTCGATAGAGTTGATAGCAGGAATCAACAAAGTAAATGTCTACATCAAAAATAAATCTGGAGAGGAAAGTTTAGCTGAAAGTTTGACCATCAACTGTGGTCGAACGGATAAACCTAACTTATACCTTATCACTGTGGGTACTTCCGATTATAAAGATGACCGTTTCGATTTGAACTATGCAGCTAAGGATGCTAAGGATCTCAATACCCTTTTTAGTAAATATGATGCTGGTTATTATGCTTCGGTGAAAACAATGACGATTACAAACGGTGATGTTCAAAAAGAAGCTTTCGATAAACTCAAAGCGTTTCTTACTGATTCAAAAAGAAATGATCAAGTTGTGTTTTACATTGCAGGGCATGGATTGCTAGATGAAAACTACGCCTACTATTACGGAACACATGATGTAGACTTTCTTTCTCCTCAGAATAGAGGTCTTTCGTATGATAAGCTTGAAGAAATCCTTGCAGGAATTGCTCCTGTAAAGAAGTTGTTGATCATGGATACTTGTCACTCAGGTGAGGTAGAAGCAGACGAGGTTTCTGTGGTATCAAATGAAGGTGAAGAAGAGGAGGATGACCTGGATTTTGAGGACGTAACGTTCAGAGCTGTTGGCCCAAAACTACGAGAAGGCGACGGAACCCGAGCTTCCGCAGGTAAAATGTCACGATTATTATTTGCCGATATCCGAAAAGGAACTGGAGCTACTGTTATCTCAAGTGCTGGAGGGGTTGAATTTGCCATGGAAGGCGAAGACTGGAAGAATGGGCTGTTTACGTACTGCCTCTTAAATGGTATGACGAATAAAACGGCTGACCTTAATAATGATGGAACAATTATGCTTTCAGAATTACAGACCTATTTGATCGAAAAAGTAGGTAAGCTTTCAAACGGAAAACAAGTGCCTACTACCCGTGTACAGAACATTCGATTGGATTACCCAATTTGGTAGGTTATATTTGTACTATGCGGCTCTTAATAACCATACTGTTTTCACTTTCACTCGCGGTACCTTTCCTGAGTGTATTCAGTTGGTTGTCCATCGAGAGAAAAGCCGTTCGAAAAGAAGTGAAGCACCAGATCATGGAAATCACCTCAAACGATGAGCTGATCTCTTTCACTTTTAAAAAATCAGATACCTCAGAAGTCTTGCGGTGGAAACATAGCAAAGAGTTTGAATACAAAGGGGAGATGTACGATATCGTACGTCGTCAATACAATAATGATCAAGTTACCTACTTTTTATGGTGGGATCATGAAGAAACTTCGCTCAATAGAAGGCTTACTGAATTAACAGTCTCGCTATTTAATCAGTCTCCATCAAAAGAGCGCTCGTCTCACCAGTTATCTTTTTTCTTAAGTCAACTTTTTGTCGAGGAGTTCGAAGTATTCCGCCTACCTGAGACTTCAAAAGATCAGAATCATTCATTTTATTATTCTACAAACTACAAGGGTTTCACACCTGGAATTCTTAGCCCTCCTCCCCGAGATTTGCGTATCCTTTAACGATAAGTGTCGTATCAGACACTAGAAACAAGAATTGAAAATACGTAAATCAAGATATGTAATGAAACATTTTGTTTTATTGATGATGCTAGTAATTGCATCCGCAGCAACAGCACAAAGCCTCACTGTTGTTGATAAAGAATCCAATGAACCGATAGAGATGGTTCAAGTGGGTTGTAAGGGGTATACAAAACAGTTATTTACCAATGAAGATGGTGTAGTTGATATCACTCCGTTTGAAGGGTTAAATGATATCATCGTGAAGTTCTTTGGTTATGAAACGTTGGAGTTCAATTACAAACAGTTGAAAGACATGAACTTCCGTGTAGCGTTAAAGTCTACCGTGTTTACTATGAACGAAGTTGTGATCTCCGCCAACAAATGGAGTCAGCTTTCTTCAGATGTTCCGCTCAAAGTAGCGCGCATTTCACCAGAGGATATCGCACTTCAAAATCCTCAAACCGCTGCAGACCTGCTGGGAACATCAGGAGAAGTCTTTATTCAGAAAAGCCAGCAAGGCGGCGGAAGCCCCATGATCCGAGGGTTTGCAACGAATCGTTTGTTATACACAGTTGATGGTATCAGAATGAACACCGCTATTTTTCGAGGGGGTAACATTCAAAATGTAATCTCACTCGATCCGTTTGCCATGGAAAATGTAGAAGTACTCTTTGGTCCGAACTCCACGACGTATGGTAGTGATGCGATTGGAGGTGTGATGAGTTTTCAAACACTTTCTCCAAAGTTGTCTACAGGTGAAAAACCTTACATCAAAGGTAAAGCACTAATGCGCTATTCATCCGCGAATAATGAAAACACTGGCCATTTTGATATCAACGTAGGGTGGAAAAAATGGGCGATGGTTACGAGTGTTTCTGCAAACAAGTTCGATCACTTGCGTCAGGGTTCTAATGGGCCAGATGATTACTTAAAGCCATATCACATCACTATGATTGATAGTATGGATGTTGTGGTTCAACAAGAAGATCCGTTACTTCAGGTTCCATCTGCATATCAGCAAATGAACCTGATGCAGAAGATTCGGTTTGCTCCAAATGAGCACTGGGATCTGGAATATGCTTTCCATTATTCCGAAACATCGTCGTATGGTCGATATGATCGTCACAACCGTATGAAAAACGGGGCTCCACGTTATGGACAATGGGATTACGGTCCACAAAAATGGATGATGAATCAATTTTCAGTAAGTCACTTGAAAAAGACCGCTGTTTATGATCAGATGAGTATTCGTTTGGCACAACATTCGTTTGAAGAAAGTCGAATCTCCCGAGACCTGAATGATTTGACGCGTGAAATTCGAATTGAGCAAGTGGAGGCGTATTCAGCCAACATCGACATTTCAAAAGCCCTGGGAAACAAAAACAATCTATTCTACGGTGTGGAATATGTGTTAAATGACGTAACGTCAACTGGTTTCAATGAACAGATCTATACTTTGAACAGAACTCCTGGAGCTCCGCGTTACCCGCAATCCGACTGGCAAACCATGGGTGTTTATGTCAATGATGAGCATAAAGTAACGGAAGACTTTACCTTACAAGGAGGGGTTCGCTACACACATTACTTGATGGATGCATCGTTCGATACAACGTTCTATCCTTTTCCTTTTACCTCGGCGAACATCAATAATGGGGCGCTGACAGGAGGATTGGGAGCTGTTTACCAATTGAATGGTAAGACCGTTTTTCGTATGAATGCCTCGACCGCGTTCCGATCACCAAATGTGGACGATGTGGGTAAAGTGTTCGACTCAGAGCCGGGAAGTGTTGTCGTTCCGAATCCTGGACTTCAAGCAGAGTATGCCTACAATGCAGACATTGGCATGACGAAGATCTTTGGAGACGTTGTAAAGTTCGACCTTACAGGTTATTATACGATTCTGGAAAACGCGATGGTAAGAAGAGACTTTGTTTTAAATGGACTGGATAGCATCAACTACGATGGGCAGTTGAGTCAGGTTCAGGCACTGCAAAATGCGGCTTCTGCAACTGTATATGGTGTGCAAACGGGACTTGAGATCAACTTTACTCATGGATTCTTGCTTTCTACTCGATTCAATCATCAATATGGAGAAGAAGAAACCGATGATGGAACAATTAGTCCGTCTCGACATGCAGCGCCTTGGTTTGGTGTAACGCGATTTAGCTATAAGCATAAAAACCTGCGGATTGAGTTGAATGCTCAGTATCAAGGGGAGCGTGAACATGATGAACTTTCCATTGGTGAACGAAGCAAAGATGAAATCTATGCCCTAGATGCAAACGGTGATGCCTATGCACCAGCTTGGTATACGCTCAACTTAAAAATGAATTATCGTGTTACCGATGCTCTAAGTGTAAGTGGTGGTGTCGAAAACATCACCGATCAACGCTATCGTCCATACAGTTCTGGATTATCCGGAGCTGGAAGGAACTTTATTTTGGCGATTACGGCGCATTTTTAATACCTATTTAAGAACCTCACGGTAATTTGCTTTCAAGTAATACCGTGAGGTTTTTATTTTTTGATCCAAAAAGCCGTTGTCTCCGAACACTTTCCTTTCCTATTTGCTTACTTTTATCCCACGTCATAAATCGAAAAAGTGGATACTGCAATGGAAACCAAAGAGCAACAAAAGAAGGGAGTCGCATTATTAGGGTGTACAGGCTCTATTGGAACACAGGCCTTAGAAGTAATTGAGGCTTATCCCGACTACTTCGACCTACAGGTGATCACGGCAAATAATAATGCAGATTTATTGATCGAGCAAGCCAAAAAGTATCATCCCAATACGGTAGTGATCGTCAATGAAGATCATTTTGAAAAGGTAAAAGACGCACTTTGGGAAGATGATATTCATGTTTATACTGGAAAAGATGCATTGTGTCAAGTTGTGGAGTCTGCCGAAATAGACGTGGTGTTAACCGCCTTAGTCGGATACGCTGGACTGAAGCCAACGATCAGAGCGATTGAGGCGAAAAAGAATATTGCATTGGCAAATAAAGAAACGCTTGTTGTGGCAGGAGAACTTGTTACTAAAATGGCGAGGGAATATGGAGTAAACATTTATCCTGTAGATTCAGAGCATTCAGCGATCTTTCAATGCTTAACGGGAGAATTCCACAACAAGATCGAGAAGATCTATCTAACAGCATCTGGAGGGCCGTTTAGAGGGTGGACAACGGAAAAGTTGAAAGACGTTAAGAAAGAACAAGCGTTGAAACATCCTAACTGGGAAATGGGAGCTAAAATCACAATTGACTCTGCTACATTAATGAACAAAGGCTTGGAGGTAATTGAAGCCAAGTGGTTGTTTGCACTAAAACCTGAGCAAATTGATGTGATTGTTCACCCGCAGTCAATTGTGCACTCGATTGTACAGTTTGAAGACGGAAGTATGAAAGCACAAATGGGACTTCCTGATATGAAGTTACCCATCCAATATGCAATGACCTACCCGGAACGTTTTAAAACAGATTTTCCGCGTTTTAACTTCTTAGATTATCCATCATTAACATTTGAGCAGCCAGACCGAGAAACATTCAAAAATCTCAACCTGGCTTTCCGTGCTATGGAAGAAGAGGGAACCAGTGCATGCGCATTAAATGCAGCTAATGAAATCACAGTTCAGGCTTTCCTTGATGATAAAATAGGTTTCCTTGAAATCGCAGAGATCAATGAAAAGACGATGTCAAGTGTAGAGAATATTCAAAAGCCTACGTATGAAGATTACGTGAAGGTTGATCAAGAAGCACGTCAGAAAGCTGAAGAATTAGTAGGAAAATAGAAAAGCCGAACTTTGCAGTCCGGCTTTCTTAGTAGTACTAAGTTTAGTAATGTAGTGTTAACAATTAATGCTTGGCACAAAATTAATACAGCATGTTCAATCAAAATAGGGGGCTACCCCCTCAATCCAATATAAACAAGTGATTCGGGATGTTTTTCCTGAATATAGAAACTATAATAAACTAGTATTCAGGCTTTTTTAAAGATCTTCGCATCGGCGACAAAAGTACCGAAAGGAATCAATGAAGCTAAATAAGCCCAGAAATTAGTCATCAAAGACCATTTCTTGTCTTGGTTAACGATAAAAACGAAGGCACAGTAAGCTAAAAATAGAAACCCGTGAGCCATACCAACGATCTTGTTCGGCATTGGCATCTCATACATGTACTTTAACGGCATGGTTAACGCGAAAAGCAAGTA
This sequence comes from Brumimicrobium sp., assembly GCA_965659845.1. GTDB lineage: Bacteria > Bacteroidota > Bacteroidia > Flavobacteriales_D > Crocinitomicaceae > Brumimicrobium. The sequence goes on along the minus strand of CBFHXS010000005.1, from coordinate 18,438 downwards.
TGAAATCCCTTCTAATAAAGAGAGTAATCGTAACGTTCCAAGTGCTGATGTAAGATTCATTTTCCTTTTTTCACAAAGGTAGGTAATCTAAACCTTCGATCAGTAAAAAACTACTTTTGTAAGATCTTAAACTCTACCCTTCTGTTTTCCTGGCGACCTTCTTCAGTCTCGTTTGTCGCAATTGGTTGAGATTCACCATACCCCTTAAAGGTCATACGTGATTTGTCAATTCCTTGCTGAACTAAATATTCAACAACTGAACCTGCTCTACTCTTTGACAGGTTTGCGTTGTACGCGTCCGAACCTTTGCTGTCTGTATGGCCTCCAATCTCTATCTTCATCGTTGGGTTATCATCCATAATACGCTTTAATCGATTGAGCTCTGCTTTTGATTCGCTTCGCAATGTCGCCTTATTAAAATCAAAGAAAATATTCTTCAACACTACTTTTGAACCAACTTTGATCTTGTTTAGCGTGATATCTTTTTCTATCTCTCGGTATTCAGCAGACGTTGAGTCTGTCAAGTCAAAAGTTTCCGAAGAGAACAAGTAGCCATCAGCATTTACATTAATCCCATAATTTTTACCCGCAGGGAGAGATATGAGGTACTTTCCTGTTTCACTATTTGAATTATAAGTAGCAATCACCTCGTTTTTCTCGTTATCTGTTACTTCAATCATAGCTCCAATAGGTGCTCCTGAATCCCCATCAGAGACCACTCCTTTAAACACAGTTAACTCTGGACCTTTGTTCTCTTTCTCTTTTGATTTTGGAATGAATTGAATCGAGTATATATTTTTATCCTTTCCTCCTCTAGTTGTTGCGTAATATCCAATCTTTCCATTTGCCGCAAGCACAAAAAATAAATCATCGCCTTTTGAATTAATCGGTGTATCAAGATTAATTGGCTCCGACCATTTTCCTTCCTCATAAGTGGACTTGAATATATCATATCCCCCAAGGCCATCATGTCCATCTGAACTAAAGTATAGCGTTTTTCCATCAGGATGAATATAAACGGCTTCTTCGTTCTTCTTAGTGTTTATAACATTTCCGAGGTTCTCAGCTTTTCCCCAAACTCCTTGAGTATTTAAGGTGCTTTTCCAAATGTCTCTTTCTCCTTGGCCTCCTTCTCTATCACTTACAAAGTAGATTGTTCTTCCATCTGGAGCAATACTCGCAGATGATTCGTGGCCAACAGAGTTAATGTTTTTTCCAAGAGAAAACGGTGAGGACCATGTTGATCCTGAAAGATATGTTTCATAAATGTCTCCGTTTCCATACCCATCGTCTTGATACTTTAATAGCTTCTGACCATCATTTGAAACTGCAATATTAGAATTGTGTCGCTTTGCTACGTTTACGGTTTGAGAAAGCGCCACAGGATCTCCCCACGTGCTATCTCTCTTATCAAACTGAACCCAATAGATCTGTTCCATGGATTCTCTATTTCTTTTCTTTTCTTTTTCCGTGAATGGTCTTCTTGAAGTAAAATACATCGTTTCTCCATCCGCTGTGATGACAGGTGCATAATCATCGTATGGTGTATTTATAGCTCCTGATACTGGACGAATCTCTATACGTACATCCTTCTTCTCTTTGATGATTACCTCATCCTCTTGCCCTACAACCTGAAAAAAGGCACTACATATTACTATGAGTGCCCCTATTTTATTCTTTAACATAAATCTAATTATCTAACTACCGTTAAGTTACCTGATTCTACAACTTCTTGTTCACCGAATACTACATAGCGTATTTTGTAAACATAAGTTCCTGAATTTACAAATTTCCCTCGATATTTTCCATCCCAACAATCTTCAATACTAGATGACTCAAACATTTTCTCTCCCCATCTATTGTAAATAGCGAGTGTCATTGACTGAATGCATGTGCCATACATACACAACTGATCGTTAACACCATCTCCATTCGGGGAGAATATTGTAGGTAAGAATGGGTCTGCACATGGTTCAATAATATTAATGATAGCTTGATCTACACCAACACACCCCTCATCCGAAGTTACTGTCACAGTATATGTTGTTGTTTGATTTGGAGAAGCCGTTGGGTTCTGGCAATTCGTACAACTCAATCCGTCACCTGGTGTCCACGTATAAGTTGGATTCGTTACTGTAGGGTTAATCGTTACATCAAAAACAACCTCATCACCTGACTGTATCGTAGCGTTATCGGGAATGATATTTACGTCAACCGTATCTCCTTGATCAACAAGAAACGTTTCAGTAGCAGTACATCCATTGTCATCAGTTACCGTAACATCAAAAGTTCCAGCACCTACTCCTGTTAAGTTAGCAGTAGTTTCCCCATTTGGCGACCAACTATATGCATACGTTCCAGTACCTCCGGTTGTCGTTGTAACCACTTCACCATTAGTTGCGGCACAATCTGCATCTGAAACTGCACCTGTAACTACTAATGGGTCTGTTTCTGAAATTGTGATTGTTTCTGTAGAAATACATCCTGCATCATCCGTTACCGTGACTGTATATGAGCCAGCATCCAACCCAGAAGCTGATGCGGCAGTTCCTCCACTTGGTGACCAACCATAAGTATATGGTGAAGTTCCTCCAGCTACACTAATCGTTGCAGACCCATCAGCATCTCCGAAACACGAAATGTCAGAAGTATTATCAACGGTAATGATTGGGCCGTTCGTAGACTGCACATTCACTATTTCGTCTGCAGTACATCCATTGGCATCAGTAACTGTAACCGTATATGATCCTGCTCCGATATTGGTTGCAGTTGCCGTGGTTTGACCACCTGGTGACCATGAATAGGTATATCCTCCAGCTCCTCCTGTAGCAGAAACTGTTGCCATTCCATCTGACACAGTACATGATGATGAAGTACTACTTGTAGTCAACTCTATTTCCGCAGGCTCATCGATAGTAACCGTTGTCGATGAAATACATCCAGCATCATCTTCTACCGCAACAGTATATGTTCCTGCAGCGAGAGCATTTTGTGTTACTCCTGTAAGTCCTCCTGGTGTCCAGGTATATGTATATGGTGCTGTTCCGCCTGTTGCAGAAACTGTAGCTGATCCATCACTCTCTCCGAAACAACTTGCATCGGTAGAAGCATCAACAGAAATTGTTGGACCGTTCGAAGTGTTTACTTGAAGTGTTTCTGTAACAGAACACCCATTCCCATCAGTAATCGTGATGTCATAAGACCCTGCACCGATGTTACTAACCGTAGCCGTGGTTTGACCACCTGGTGACCAAGCATACGTATAATTTCCATCTCCCCCAGTTGGAGCCACGGATACTTCGCCATCACTTGCTCCACATGTAGCGTCTATACTCGCTGGGTTTGCAACGAGTACTGTTGGTTCTCCAATAGTAACTGTTCCTGATCCAGTACAACCATTTCCGTCTTGAACAGCAATAGAATATGATCCTGGAGCTAGTCCAGTTTGAGATCCTCCTGATAAGCTACCTGGCGCCCAAATATATGTATACGTTCCATTTCCTCCAGTTGCAGAAACTGTTGCTGCTCCGTCTGTATCTCCATTACAAGACACATCCGTTTGACTATCAACGGTAACGTTGATTGTTACACCAGCACAAGGATTGGAATTACAAGCTGGTAATGATGAAATATCATTTATTATCACCGTGGCCCCTGTATTGTCAATTACTTGAATAGGCTGTGTTCCTGGAGGAGTTGTTGTCGATCCTGTAGTATAAGTTACCCATGAAGTTGAATTACAGTTATTAACCTGCGTTCCTCCGATACCTCCATCAAGACACTGTCCTAAAGGTCCAACTCCGAACCATGTATACCCACAAGCTGTACATTCAGTTTCATTTGTAATTGGAGTAGATACAGCCACCTCTTCTTGCCAAGTATAGGGGCCAGTTCCATTTGTTACCGTAAGGTCTCCGTTTGTTTCAACACAAATATCCAATGTCGTACATGGATCTACAATAATTGTTACTGTTGAAGATCCACATGGTAATGTATAAGTAATATCGTGTGAGCCTGATCCTGCAACAGAAGGGTCAAAGTTTCCACTAGCGTCAACTCCCGTTCCGCTCCACGTTCCTCCTGGAGTTGCTGGAGTTAACGGGAAAGCTGCATCTGTTTCACAAACATCTTGAACCTGACAGAAGTTAGCGTCGCAACATGTCAAAGAGTACTGTGCACAAGCCGTCATATTGATTGATTCAATACGTCCATTTCTGTTTGTAGATGAATTATCCTGCTGTGCTCCACAAGCGATTATCTCGCCATTTGAATTCACACTTACATCATAAACAGCAAATGAAGTATTACTTGAAGAAATAATATTCAAGTTTGGATCAAATTTTACAACTCGATCCGTTGCTCCTGCATAAACATTTCCACAATCGTCTATATCCAGTCCAGAGTTACTCACAACAATACCTCCAATAAGCGGCACTGTGTTCGAAGCACCTCCAGGTAGTGGAACTGTATTGATTAATGTTCCATCATTTATATTCCATTGTCTAATTTGATCCCCTGAATGCGTATAAAAATAGTCCGTTCCAGCCACAAGCGCTTTTAGTCCACCTCCGTTTTGGGTTTCTGGAAGGTAGTTTTCACACTTATACCCTAAGTTGTCCTGATTATCAACCTGGAAGATTGAAGTGTCTTGAGGACATGAAGCAAAATTCTGATTGATGGCTCCTACTTCTTCGTGCGTTAGAAAAATGTATCTTGAATTTGGTGAAGACGAGATAGATCGTACTTCAACAGGGCTTACTCCGAAACCACCTATATTTGTTTGATCAACTGTTTGGTCGGAAATCACGTTCCCTGTAACAACATCAATCTCAAATATTCCTGCATAAAAATCAAAAGATAGAATTCCATCCACCCAGGTTCCCCCAACAATCAACTGTGTTTCATCACAATTAAATGTAATTGACCACCATTCTGAGTTAAATTGTAACCCTCCCGAAAGTGTCGTAGTCCATACCTGGTTACCTGCATTATCCACCTTGTGCATGTTTGCAGTGACTCCTGATGTAACATAGCTGTTCCCTGCAGCATCAGTTGCCAGTGTTCCCAACCAAACATTACTCGTATCCCAAGGTGTTACATACGTCCATAAAAGGTTACCGTTAATATCGTACTTCTTAAGTTCCATTGGGTCTTCTCCTCCTATAGAATATACATTCCCTACGCCATCTGTCTCAACTTCCCAAGCGGCTGTAGACGTTGTATAATTTGGCGAAATAACCCAAGGGTCGATCGTAACTGCTTGAGTGTTATCATAATTTTCTAGTTTGAATGAGAGCACATTATTTTCAAATGAATAAGAAGATTTAATCTCTTTGTTTGACTCAGAGTAGAATGTAATTGGGGCGTGCTCGATTATTGTACCAATTGAAGTGTTAATCTCAAACTGACCTTTATCATTTAAACCAAACTGAACACGCTCATTCTGAACATTCGTATGCGCTCCTGTGTATTTGAATTTGATATCATTGGGTTTTGCACCAGGATGAAGAATCACATTATATTTCACACCCGCTTCAGGATGTAAATTATACTCTATATCAATATGATCATAAACGTTTTTGTATGTAATCTTATCGTAAACTTTTACACCAGATATATCAGAGTCAGTTCCCTTTTCATCGATCATGGCATAAGTAAATGTATGATTTAGAAGGTTTCCTTTAACAATCTCCACATTTGAATTTGCGCCAACCCATTCTATTCCGACAAGCTCACTTACGTTAACACGTTTTGGCCGTATGCTTTTATCGTCTTTTCGTTTTGGGTTTTTTATCATTCGATCGAAACGATATGTTATTCCTTTCTTCGAAAAAAATATATTGAGCGGGTTTTTTATATATGCAAATTCGGTTGTCCGATTGCTATTCCAGTCACGATTAATATATTGACCTTCGTTGACTATGAATCCTCTGTTTCCGAAGTCCCAGTTGTCTCGCTTTTCTTGACCAATACTTACTGTTGAAATAAATATCGCTAGTATAAATAATAATAGTTTTTTTGTCATGACTTTTCCTCTTTAGATTCTAAATTTTTCGAATTAAATTCTTGCTCTAGTTGCTGAGAACGGATTATCCATTACCCATCTCAAGAAGAACTCTGCTCCTCCTCTAGCTCGAGATACTTCAGATAAACTCGAAACATTAAAGTCATACGAGAATCCAGCTGTAATTCCACCATAGTCCATTAGCAATCGAGCTATCAATGCATCTTGGTTCCTATAGAAAAAACCCATTCCTATGGATGTTCTTTGTAAGTTACCTGTCACTTTAGAACCTTCATTCAATAGTACTCGATAATCCGCTCCCATAAGAATCTCCATAGCTGGTCCTTGAAACTGAGCATAAAGTGCTGGATCAATAGACATTGTTGTAGAGCCGATACCGATCGATGCATTCGCAAAACCTGAATACCTCATGTATAGATTTTCATCCCCATCATTAATGAATGAAAAGTTAGGTCTATTCACGTGATACACTGCAAATCCAGCATTCACTTTAAGACCATCGTTAGAACGCATTCTTGATTCGTCCTCACTATAGGTATAAACCAATCCAGCTCCAACATCAAACATCGAGAATGAGGCATTGTTAAATGTCTCTCCACTGGCTAATGCAGGATCATAAGCCATACCATCGTATTGACTTCCCCACATTCCCCCGTTAGGATCAAAAGAACGTTGCCCGAAGCCACCATAAAGACCAAGTCCAATAGTATTGTTTCGATCGGCCATTAAATGATAAGCAAGTGATAAGTTTACATTATTTGTAGAAATACGTTCTTCACCAGCTCTATCATTAAAAAAGCTAATTCCCGCAGCCAAATGGCCTGATTTCGTTCTCTTATTGCTATTCAAACGCATATCAGTACTTGCTGCAATGGTTTGAAAAGGTGCAGCAATTGAATTCCACTGTGTTCTGTAGTTTATATTCGCTTGTAAATCGTAATTCGCTCCGGCAAGAGCAGGGTTTAATGTTAATGGGGAGTAATCCATACTTGAAAAGTGCACATCTTGACCCCATCCTGTTGCAGTGATTCCAAGAACCAAAGCGGAAAATAATAATCGTTTCATATTGTATTTATTAGCTCGTTAATATCAGTTTATCTTACTACGTTGACGTTACCCGTTTGTTGAATAACTTCACCATCTGTTTTCGTTAAATTCAATTTAAAGACATATGTCCCTGTGTTTACCGGGTCTCCCTTTTGCGTTCCATCCCAGCATTGTTCAAGGTCATTTGTAGTGAATATTAGCTCTCCCCATCTGTTATAAATCTCTAACGTAAATACGTCAATACAACCACCATATATGCAGTACATATCATTATTTCCATCACCGTTTGGACTAAATACTGTAGGTACGAAAAGCTCCGGACAAGGTTGGTCTACAAAAATAACTACAGAGTCTGTTGACGAACATCCGTCGGCTGTTGTAACCGTTACGTAGTAAGTCGTTGTTGAATCTGGTGACGCTATTGGATTTGGACAGTTTACACAACTTAACCCGTTTGAAGGAGACCAGGAATAATTTTCTCCTGTTACACCAGCGCCTATGATTACATCTAAATCAACTGATTCGCCCGCATCTATTGTAGCAGTTGGTGGTGTAATATCGACTGGAAGTACTCCAGAAGCAAAAACTGTATAGTTACTTGTCACTTCACAGCCATTATCATCCGTTATTGTTAATGCATACGTTCCTGCACCCAAGTTAGAAATTGATGCAGTGTTTCCAGCATTTGGAGTCCATTCATATGAATAGCTAGGGGTTCCTCCTGAAGGGGTTACAGATATAGATCCATTGTTTGTTCCACAATCAGTGTCACCAATGATTTCCGTAACTTGAATTGCATTAGGTTCAGTTATTTCAATTGTTTCAATCGCTGTACACCCACCGTCATCTGTTACTTCTACTGTATAAGTACCTGGAGATAATCCTGTTGCCAAAGGCGCTGATCCTCCGTTAGGTGACCAATCGTATGTGTAGTTTGGTGTTCCTCCAGTAGCTTCAATTTCGGCACTCCCGTCATTCGCTCCAAAACAAGAAACATTTTGTTGGTCTACTACCGAAAGTGCAGGACCATTAAGCGACGGAACAGTAACTGATGCAGTTTCAGAACAACCATTGCCGTCTGTTACTTCCACATCATAAATTCCTGCCCCAATTCCTGTTGCCGTCGCAGTGGTCTGACTTGATGGTGTCCAATCATATGTATAAGTCCCTTCTCCTCCTGTCGCTGTAACTGTCCCTGTTCCGTCATCAACACTACATTGAGATGCTGTCGCAGATGTTGTCAATGCGATTGCTGTTGGTTGAGTAATCGTAACTGTTTCAGATGATATACATCCATTTCCATCAGTCACTTCAACTGTATATGTTCCGTCCGTAAGCCCTGTAGCCGTTTGGCTTGTTGCTGATCCTGGAGACCAACTAAAAGAGTATGGGCCTGTTCCTATTGGAGTAACGGTTGCCTCTCCGTCAGTAAGTCCATTACAAGATATATCTGTTCCTACTACGGTTAAACTTGCTGGTAAATTTACAGTTACCGTAACATCTGAAGAAGCCGAAGAACATCCATTTGCAGTTACAATCAAGGTATACGTTCCATCTTCTGCAGATGTTGTTCCTGTGATAATAGGGTTTTGATCAGCACTCGTAAATCCATTTGGACCTGTCCAAGAATAGGTAGCTCCTGTCAAAGTTCCTGCAGTCAATTCAATATCATCTCCTTCACATACATCTGTCGAAACAGCATTCGCAGTAATGGTTGGTGTCTCATTCACAGTTATATCAACCGTTTCCGTTGATGAAGAGCATGATCCAACAGTGATTGTAAGGCTATAAGTTCCATCTGCATTAACTCCAGCACCATTTATAGTTGGATTTTGGTCTGAACTTGTAAACCCATTTGGCCCTGTCCATGAATAGGTAGCTCCTGATACTAAATTTGAAGTAAGCTCGATATCATCACCCGAACATATTGTAGTGCTCACTGCTCCTGGAGTTGCAATTGGAGCAGGATTAACAGTAACACCTACAGTTGATGCAGTAGAAGCACAACCACTTACTGTAACCGTTAGTGAGTATATTCCATCCGCCGCTGTTGTTGCATTATTTATCGTTGGGTTCTGGTTTCCACTTGTAAACCCATTTGGCCCTGTCCATGAATATGAACCTCCTGGAACAGCCGTTGAATTCAATTCAATATCATCTCCTTCACAAACTGTTGTAGCAGTGGCTCCCGCTGAAACTGTTGGGGCAGGATTCACTGTGATGTCTACCGTTGCAGTGTTAGAAGTACAACTTCCGATTGAAATAGTTAAACTATAAGTTCCATCTGCATTCGTTCCTGCACCCACAATAGTTGGGTTTTGATCTGAACTCGTGAAGCCATTTGGTCCTGTCCATGAGTATGTTCCTCCAGTAACTGTGTTTCCTGTAAGTTCAATGTTGTCACCATCACATACTGTTGTGCTTACCGCTCCAGCCGTAGCTGATGGAGTGTTGTTTACAACGACATCTGTTGTTACGGGTCCATTTGAACAACCCGCAGCAGTAACGGTTAACGAATACGTTCCGTCTGCTGCCAATGTAACACTGTTGATTGTCGGGTCCTCTGAACTACTTGTAAAACCATTTGGTCCTGTCCATGAATATGTTGCTCCTGATACATTATCCGTGGTTAAGTTTAAATTGTCACCTACACATAAAGGGGAGTTACTCGAAGGGTTAGCAGTTGGAATTGGGTTTACCGTTACGGTTACTGGTACTCTAGAGACACTCACACATAAGGGATCGGAATTATCGACTGTTTCTACGTAATATGTCGTTGTCGTTCCTGGCGACACTGATAGTGGTGTTGCACCCAGGTTCGTTCCTCCTGTAGCAGCATCATAAACGTTATAAATTACGTTTGTTCCTGGGCCAGAAGCGGTAATTGAAGAAGATTGACCAGCACAAATTGTTGCTGGTGTTGCCGTAACAGTTGTTGCTATTGGGGGCGGTGTACATTCAATTGTTCTACAAATAACGTTTTGGGTAGGTGTAATATTAGCGGAAGCAACGGCTAATCCATTTGGTCCGGGTGTTCCAGAAAATTCATTCGCATTAGGCGTTCCTATTGTAGTTGGCCCTCCACTTCCCGAAGGAGAAAACGTTCCTGGAGGACAGTCTAATAATGGTGTGTCTCCATTTTGATCTGTTTTAATGACCTCATAATCAAAACTTCCTGGTCCAAAGGTTGTTGAAGTCATAATATAACCACCGTCAGATGTTTGTTGACCTCGAGGTAAAATAGTTGCTAGTCCAAAATTATATTTCTTCGCCCAAATAGATGAAGTTGCGGTTGCATTCATTCTATGTAGGGAATTATTAAATTCTGGCAAAAAACCTATGATCGGGATGTACATTGCCATTGTAACTATGTCAGTACTTCCATTCACCTCATAGATTTGAGAAACGTCAACCGGATCCGCGCCAGTCAGAAAGTTTCCAGAATATTCAAAATTCCTACTGAATGTTAAAGAAAATCCTCCTGTTGCTCCAAACTTCATTATAAGCTCTTCAAGATCATCTCCTCCTCCTGCAATCGGGTCGCCAACATTTGTTTTATTAATTGCTGATAAAAACTTACTTCCTTGTGATATACTGGTGTTGGGGTTGTCAACTTGACGGTGATACTGAATAGCTCCAGAGGGATTTGTCTTAAAAATCAATGCGTCCGTAGGTGTAGCGTCATTATCGCCAGATGTTGTTGGAGGGTGATCAGCGACGTCATACTGACCCACCGCTATGTAACCATCAGCTGTTTCAACCACATCTCTAAACGATGCGTCATTATAAATTGCATTTGCTGGACTCACTGCCCCACCATAGTATCGCGTAACATGATGCCATAAATGGTTACCGATGGCATCAAACTTAACGATTAATGGAGAGCCTATTACTTCAGTATCAGGGTCTCCATCTCCATTTGTATAGTTGACAGGTGAAAACTCTATTTCTGGACCAGTACCGTCAGGGTCGTGCCCAGTTACGTATCCAACAGCAACGTAACCACCGTCTGATGTTTTAATAATTCTATTTAAAAATGCACCATCCGCTTCAGCAATCTCAAACCTCGTAGACGCAACAACGTTTCCCAATGCATCTATACGCATGAATACGCCTGCGTTCGACTCACTTCCTCCACAAATATAGTATTCGTTTGAGGATTGATCTTTTTTGATGTCATTGATCTGAAATCCAAATGATCCGTCAGAATAACTTTTTGACCAGACAAGATCGCCATTTGCATCTAGTTCTGTTACCGTTCCGTATATCGGAAAAAAACTAGTATTCGTCCCAGCAAAAACATATTGGTTGGGTGTTAAAGATTCAACAGCATTCCCTGGTAAATCAAGTAATGCTTGGTCATAATTTATACGAAATGTGGTCGATAATTGACCAAAGGAAATCCAACTAATCGTTACCGTTAGCAAAAGTAGTAGTGTTTTCATGACGTGGGTTTTAAAAACATCACAAAATTACGGCCTATTGATAATGAGTAAAAGAGGGGTGCCCCCTCAAATTAACTTAATGTTAAATAAAAAACAAGACTACTCTTTTCCGAACTCTTCTATAATGTTTCTATGTTCGAGCACCCAGATGAGCAAGCTGTTGTTTCTGGCGTCCAATGCAAGTTTCTTACAAATTCTTGATCGATAATTTTCAACCGATTTCGGTGACACAAAAAGTAACTCGGCGATCTCTTTACTTGAGTACTTTTGCCCCACTAGTTTAAGCGTTTTTAATTCAGTTTCTGTTAGTGTTTCAAGATTCTCGCTAATGTCTTTATAATCTTTGAGCTCTTGCTGAACTTTAGGGGATTTTCTTAGTGACTTTGCCCAATACCTCTCGCCCAACTTAAGACTTTCAATACACTCCACTAGTTCGTCCGAAGTGTTATCCTTTACCATATAAGCATTCGCACCGTTATTCATTGCTTTTCTCAACATCTCTCCATCATTATACATTGTTAAGATAATCAACTTGGTATTGTACTTATTAGCGCATGTTTTGCATACATCAAGGCCATTTTTTTTGGGCATGTCAATATCTAAAAAGGCATAATCTGGTTGTTGGTCCATGATAGCAAACTCTGCTTCTTCTCCGTTTTCTTTTTCTAGTATCCGGGCATTTGGGAATGCATTTTCCAAAAGGGACTTAAGTCCACTTCTGAAAATCGGATGGTCATCTGCTATCAGAAAAGTCATGGCTAAATTTAAACAAATTTTATGATAAGTTTAAACCCTTTATGAGGCTGACTAACAATGGTAACTCTTCCTTCAATTTTTTGAGCTCGTTCTTTTATTGTCATCATCCCTAAACCGAACTTCTGTTGACTTGTATCAATACCCCTGCCGTTATCTTGATATAAAAATCGATACTCTCCTTCTACTTTTTGTATTGAACATTTTACAGACTTTGCCTTTGCGTGTTTTAGCGTGTTATTCAAACACTCTTGCAAAATTCGATACAATTGAGTTTGTTTAAATAAGTCCAATTCATCAATTCTAGACTCTAACTCGCAGCTAGTAATAACTCCGGAACTATTTTCAACCTTGTCCAGCAATGACTTAACAGATCTCTTCAACCCAATCTTTTCAAGATATGATGGGTGAAGCTGATGGGAAAGGTTTCTGGCTTGTTGTATCACCTCGCCTAAACCGACTTCTAGATCACTAAGGTCTGTAATCTGGCCCTTGTTGTATAGATTTATTTTAGATTTCGCAACTGATAAAGACTGACCAATGTCATCATGAAGGTCTCTAGATATTCTTAATCTTTCATCATCTAGGCTGGCAATAAGTTTTTGACTAAAGTCTCTTTGCTGAGATCTTGTGAGTCGAAGGTGTCTTAAATAAAAAAACAATACTGTTGCAATAACAATAAAGATACTCACCACCGCAATAATAGCAATACGAGATTCTTTCAGTTTATTATCCTTTTGTAACATTGCCGTTCTTGCTTTTTCCTCTTTGAGCTCGGCCTCTTTTCTTTCTGTTTGATACGCTACCTGAAGTTCTGCAAATCGTTCTTGATTGCTAATATCATCGATACTGTCACTCATCTTTTCGTATCGTTCAAAAAGGGCTAATGACTCTTTGTATTTTCCCGCTTCTTTCAATACTTCAGATTTGAACTTGGTTCCCTGTATTATGTCCTCAATATTGTTGTGCGTTCGTGCCAGAAATAAAGCTGAGTCTGCTAGTTCATTCGCTTTATAGATTTCTCCCTTTTTCCTGTAAATAAGGCCTTTAATCAAATAAGGCTTTGCGATATGTCTGAAATCCCCTATGCGAGTCAATATATCAACAACAGAGTCTGCGTGTTCGAGTGATATATCATACTGTTCATCAAGCACATAGCTATTACTTAAGTTAAGATGTGTTACAGCGATGTTAAAAGGAAAACCAAGCCTATTTGCGTTCTCTAAAGTTTGTTCAAAGTGTTCTATTGACTTTCCTATTTGATCAGTTTGTTCGTATAAAAGACCAATATTATTCTGCAAATTAAAGGATAACCGGAAGTTATCAATTGAATCAGAAAAGAGAACACCTTTCTTAAAATCTGTTAATGCGTCATCATATTGCTCATTTCGAAATTTGATTAGTCCAATATTATTTAATAACATTCCTTTTAAGTAAAGGTCGTCCATCTTTTCAGCGTAACCATATGCCTTTAAATAATACTCTATTGCCTGTCCTTGGTCATTTCTGTTTTCAGCAATAATTCCAAGTCCATTCAAACACTCAAGTGCATTTTTATAATCTTTCCTTCGTTCGGAGTCCTTGAGTAATTCTGTGAATTTTTTTTCCGCATCTATCCTGCCACCCATTTCAGAACTGATAAAGGTTTTTCTTATCTCAGTTGAATTAATAAGGGTAGTATCTGACGCATTATTCGCATAAATCAAGGTAGTGTCATAATAATTCAACGCTTTTTCAGTTCGACCCGAATAGTAGTTGAAGTTTCCATAATATTGATAGATCAATCCACGTTTTGAGAGGTCTCTCATACTATCAGCAATCACTAACGCCTTTTTACCATACTTAAAAACGCTGACAGAATCAAAGTATGTGCTTTTTCTAATCTTTTCGGCTAAAACATCAAAGTGTTTAGTGGCTTCCTGCCCAAGAGCAGTTTTACTAAACAACAGGATTAGCAGATAAAAAAATATACTTCGAGTCACTTTGTTCAGGATTTGAATAAATATAAAGAAATTAGCTCAACATTTCTTGTAAAAAAAGGTTTTCGCTCTGATAACCAATTCACTTAATTCCACGAATATCAATATATACTCGACTAAGTAGAGTTTTCAACGCATAAACGTTAAGATTTAAACGTTTTTTAACACAAATGATATGCTTAAAATATGTATCTTCGATTGAAATTATAAATTACACAAGGGTGGTTGAGTTAAGTAAGAAGATTCTTGTAAAAGTTAGTTTTGATCGTAATCTATTCCATAAAGAGTTAGTTAAGGCTGTTCAATGGATTAACGAATCAGAAGAGCTAAATTCTTTCAAGGATTGGTGTATGCGAGAATTCGGCCACGTATATCCAAGTATTCTTCAACGGGTATTTTAGTATACTCTATTACTTTTCTCCTTTTGCCGATATAAACGCGATATTTCTTTGTAGTCCTTTGAATTTCGTCCGTTTAACGGCTGACTTTTTAAAGATTTCATTAAATACCTCTCGGGTTAATTCTGTCCAGCCTCTCCCATCCATTCCTTTCAATTTTTCGTGTGGCTCAAACCTAGGCTCTCCATGTTTAAGAGAAAATCGATTCCAAGGACAAACATCTTGACAGATATCACAACCGAATATCCAGTCCTCCATTTTATCTTTAAACTGATTCGGTATAACTTCGTCTTTTAATTCTATCGTCAAATATGATATGCACTTACTAGCATCAATACTGTATGGTGCTAATGCATCAGTCGGGCATGCATCAATGCACTTGGTGCATGTTCCACAAAAGTCTCTCATAGGACCATCTGGGATTAACGGAATATCCAAAATCAACTCTGCTAAAAAGAAAAATGAACCTTTTTTTGGGTTGATTAGGTTAGTATTCTTACCTACCCATCCCAAACCTGACTTTGACGCCCAGCTCTTCTCTAGAACAGGAGCCGAATCTACAAACACTCTACCTCCCACCTCTCCAATGTTTGTATTTATTCTTTCAAAAAATTCCTTTAGCTTATCTTTAACTACAAAATGA
This sequence comes from Brumimicrobium sp., assembly GCA_965659845.1. Taxonomy (GTDB): domain Bacteria; phylum Bacteroidota; class Bacteroidia; order Flavobacteriales_D; family Crocinitomicaceae; genus Brumimicrobium. Next base: position 3,148 of record CBFHXS010000005.1, on the reverse strand, counting down.
TAGTCTTCACCGTAGGCATACTTCGCTATCTTAGGAGCGTCTTTAGGCTGCAGATTCTCCGTGCTGTAGTTGTATAACAAGGAAACAACTGACTTTGACCCAGGAACTAGTTTGGTTGGATCAAGGCGCTTATCAAAATGGTTTTCCATGTAACTCATCTTGCCATGTAAACCATTTTTCAACCAAGCAGTTAATCTCGGAGCTTCTTCTTCAAGAAACTCAGCGTTCGATATACCACAACTCATAAAACCTAGATCAAGCGCAATACGCTTAATTATATCCGTGTGGCTTTGTCTTATATGATTTGACAATGGTAGATTAATTTAAAACAAGCCTCCTTGACTCGCCCCAGGACTTTTTCCCAGGTGATCAAACGTTTTTGGAGTAACCTTTCTTCCTCTTTGGGTCCTTACTAGATATCCCTCTTGTATTAGAAAAGGTTCATAAACCTCCTCAATGGTACCGGCATTTTCCCCAACAGCCGTCGCTATTGTGCTTATACCTACAGGACCGCCATTGAACTTGTCTATCATTGCTGTCAAAATCCTATTGTCCATTTCATCTAGACCATTCTTATCAACGTTTAAGGCCTCCAATGCTATATCTGTAATTTGCAAATCGATAACACCATTTCCCTTAATCTGGGCAAAATCTCTAACCCTCCTCAATAATGCATTTGCAATTCTTGGAGTTCCTCTACTTCTACTTGCTATTTCATATGCGGCATCATCCTTAACTGGAATATCCAATAAATCGCAAGACCTCTGAACAATTAAAGTTAGCGTCTTTGCAGTATAATACTGTAATCGAGCATTAATGCCAAACCTAGCGCGTAAAGGCGCTGTAAGCAGTCCTGAACGAGTGGTTGCACCGATAAGCGTAAAAGGATTCAATGAAATCTGAACCGTTCTTGCGTTCGGACCTGAATCGATCATTATATCAATAACGAAATCCTCCATCGCCGAATACAAATATTCTTCTATTACCGGACTCAGGCGATGTATTTCGTCTATAAATAATACATCACCTTCATCCAAATTGGTTAAAAGGCCTGCCAAATCTCCAGGCTTATCTAGAACAGGACCCGAAGTAACTGTGAAATTCACTTCGAGCTCATTCGCTATAATATTGGCAAGCGTGGTTTTTCCCAGTCCAGGAGGGCCATGTAGTAAAACGTGATCAAGAGGTTCACTTCTTTCTTTAGTAGCTTCGATGAAGATCCCTAGATTTTCTACAACCTTTGGTTGACCAGTAAAATCTTCTAATTGTTTAGGACGTAAAACACGATCGAATTCAGCATCCGGCCTTTCACTCTCCTCACGATAATCGAATTCTTCTTCCACTTGTTTGAAATTATGCTATCCTCAAATATAAGAAAAGCCTGGAACACGATTTGTGAACCAGGCTTCGAAATACTTAATATTTATCTCTAATGCTCTTCCTCGCCTTCCATTAATGGAACATCTTGTGGTATGAAATCATTGTCCATACCCGGCTTAGAATAGTCATACGGCCATCTATGCACTGTTGGAAGCTCACCAGGCCAGTTACCATGTACATGATCTACTGGAGTCGTCCACTCAAGCGTATTTGAGTTCCATGGATTCTGAGGGGCTCTTTGACCTCTAAAAATTGAATAGAAGAAGTTAAAAAAGAATAAAATCTGACCCATTGCACCGATGATTGCAAATATTGAAATAACAACATTCAAGTCAATCATCATTTCTGCTGCATTCGGATTAAAACCTTCATATACTGAATAATCATAATAACGTCTTGGTGCACCACCTAAACCTACGAAGTGCATTGGCAAGAACACACCATATCCACAAATAATAGTTATCCAGAAGTGTGCATAACCCAGTCGATTATTCATTAGCTTACCATACATTTTAGGGAACCAATGGTATATACCAGCGAACATCCCGAAAATTGCAGAAAGACCCATTACTACGTGGAAGTGAGCAACAACGAAGTAAGTATCGTGAACTGATATATCAAGAGCTGAATCGGCCAAAATTATTCCCGTAACACCACCTGTAATAAAAGTAGAAACAAGACCTATTGCGAACAACATCCCTGGCGTATATACTATCGAACCTTTCCATAGCGTAGTGATATAGTTAAACACTTTCACTGCTGATGGAATAGCTATTAACAACGTCGTAAATACAAAGACACTACCTAAAAACGGGTTCATCCCTGTTACGAACATGTGGTGACCCCAAACAATGAATGAAAGGAAACCAATTGCCAATATAGAACCAATCATCGCTCGATAACCAAAAATTGGTTTTCTCGAGTTAGTGGAAATAATCTCAGATGATAAACCTAAAGCAGGCAACAAAACGATATACACCTCAGGGTGTCCAAGGAACCAAAATAAGTGTTGATAAAGAATCGGAGAACCTCCAACATTATCCAACATTTCGCCACCTACAATAATATCACTTAAGTAGAACGAAGTTCCCATAGTACGATCCATCAATAGTAACAAAGCTGCTGAAAGCAGAACAGGGAAAGAGAGAACACCTAAAATAGCTGTTACAAAGAATGCCCAAATTGTTAATGGCATTCTTGTCATTTTCATTCCTTTTGTACGCAAGTTAAGAACAGTAACTATGTAGTTCAATGAACCAATAAGCGACGACGCGATGAAAATCGTCATTGACGTTAACCACAGCGTCATACCCATTCCAGATCCAGATACTGCCTGCGGTAGAGCTGATAATGGCGGATAAACCGTCCATCCTGACATAGCAGGGCCTGACTCTACAAATAAAGACACCAACATGATTAGCGATGACAATGCAAATAACCAATATGATAGCATATTCAGCATGCCTGAAGCCATATCTCTTGCACCAATTTGTAATGGAATTAACAGGTTTGAAAATGTTCCTGACAATCCACCCGTCAATACAAAGAATACCATTATTGTCCCGTGAATAGTAACAAGACCTAAATACATGTCTTGGTTTAGAATACCATCTGGAGCCCATCTATCTCCCAAAAATGTATTTAAAAAGTCCGAAGATTCACCTGGCCAACCCAGTTGAATTCTAAAAAAGATGGACAACATCATTGCAATCAGACCCATGAAAATCGCTGTCATGAGAAACTGTTTACCAATCATTTTGTGATCTTG